>NZ_JAUBRK010000087.1:0-25540 GCF_036701825.1 Microcoleus sp. MOSTC5
AGATGAAAATCCATGAGCTTAGCCTCTAGCATAAAGTTCATATATTATACAGTTTACACCGCAAACCCAGAAGACCCTTTTTAATTTTGCTATAATAATTAATGAACTAATCTCTAAAAAATATTGAGGCAAGTATGAATCAAAACGAACCTAAACTCACTGTAGCAAAAATTAGCCCACATCCTATTGACCCTTCCGCATTGGAAACGCTAGACATAATAGGTCGTCAAAGAAATAAAGCGATAGAGTCAACTAATTTCGTAGCAGAATTCCATCATGCTAATCTTGCTGATAACTTAGCCAAGGGAATCCTTTCTAAAATAGAAAAGTTTGACGAAGAATTAGATCCTGAACGGGAAGTGGGCATAAACCTTGTATCTTTTGGTCAAACTATAACTCTTCATGTTTCAGGTATTGGCTACTAGAACCCTAGTCTTATTATTTTTTACGGGTTAACAGATAATGGAGAGCGAGTTGAGTTAATACAGCACATTTCACAAATCAGCTTTCTCCTTATAGCTTTACCTAGATTAGAGCCAACTTTACCTAAGAAGAAAATCGGTTTTATTCAACCAGAACCTTCATAACTATTAACAGTTACATATTATCAAGTCCGGTGCTACCGGACTTGTATAGTGGAACTCCGCTCGCTTTGATTCAATCAGGTTTTAGTTAGAAGTAACGTTAAGAGATCGTAGCACATTAACTCACCCTTCACCCCTTTCTCCTTTCAACCTTAAAAACATCCTCAATACTCTTCCCCGCCGTTTTCTCCTCCCACCCCATCGCCATCAAAAAACTCTCAGCAGACTGAGTTTCCACCACATCCACCCCCCATTCTCCCGTTTGCAGCGCCTCAGCATCGCTAGTCAATGGCGGAGTCTTCTTCAATCCCGCTAAAATCAAAATATCAGGAAAAAAATCATCACTTTTCCCCTGACTCATCCGCTTATCCACCAAACTTTGAGCGCAACATTCTCCCACTTGAGGCGGAGAAAAAGCATCAGTAGAAAATAAAACTTCTACCATCCAATGACCGTGATTTAATTGACGACACTTAATCTCAGGATATTGACTTAAACCATCAGCAAATACCCGAGTAAATTCTTCCCTACTTAAAGTGGGAAAAACCCCCTCGGGCAGATCAAAATTATGAGAAAGCAACATCCGCACCGTTCCCGATTCAGTCATACTTTTAGTTACTTAATTTGAGAAATAGCCAACTTAATCACACCTTGAACCGCCGCTTCTGGCTCCTTTTCCAATGCAGCTTGTAGCGGTTCAATCGCAGCCCGATCGCCCACTTTCATCAAAGACAAAGCCGCCGCCCTACGAGTTTCCCCATCACCGCGATCCAGCAACTCAATCAGATTAGGAATTGCAGGTTTATAAGCCAGATTTCCTAAAGCCGCCGCCGCCTCGCAACGCACATCAACATCAACATCCGTCAGAGACTTAACCAAAATCTCGAATAATTCATCCTTCGGTTCTTCCTGTGCAACCTTGGCGATCGCCCCTACCACCGCACCGCGCACCACAGGCGAATCAGAGGCGATCGCCTGATACAAATACTCCTTCGCCCCCGCCCCAATAAAAGCCAACGCCCAAGCCGCATGACCGATCGTACTCTCTGGCAAATCAGTTGACCCTAAAATATCCAACAAAGGCTGCACAGCCGGCTCCCCAATCCTCGCCAACGCCCCAATTGATGAACCCTTAACCACCGTATCCCGATCGTTCAACAAAGCATGAATTAAATGAGGAACCGCAGTCGGATCGGCAATCAAAGTCAGAGTTTTAGCAGCAGCACGCCGCACAACCGGATTAACATGATTTGCCAAAGCATCTAATAAAAAAGGAGTCGTCGCTTCGCCAATTTCAGCCAAAGTTTCCGCGAAACGCAGTCGAGTCATCCCCCGCGTATCTCCCAAACATTCAACCAACCGCTTCAACAGATTGGCATCGTTAGGATCGAAAGTATCTAAATCTATTTGTTCAGTAACTTCCCGAAGAAAAGCATCTGTTTCAGCGTGAGCCAATAGAATTGGATCGGCCTCCGCTTGAGCATTAGAATTGACCATAATTATCCCCTAATTATTAGTAGTTAGAGCCGCCAATTGAGCGCGAAGACTCTCCAGTCCAGCATCAATCTTAGCAAGTTCCGGCTCAATTTTAGCCATCGCCGCCTTCTGAGGTAATTTTGCCTTTTGTGCCGCAGTCATCGTTTCATTAACCAAACGTTCGCGATATTTCTCAAATTCAGCAATTACTTCTGCCAATTCTTCAACATTAGTGTCTGTTGAATTAGCAACAGTTTCCTCATTATCAGAATCCGACGGATTAAATTCTTCGTTTTCAGACATAGTTTTGATAGTTTAATAATTAGTCCGCCTAGGCGAAATTTGTGTGTGTAGCCGCGATTGCAATCGCCGGGATATTTTTTGTTTATGTAACCGCAATTTCAGTCACCGGGATATTTCGACTTTGTGTGTGTGTAGCCGCGCGCGATTGCAATCGCCGGGGTATTTGTGCTTTAAGGTGACAGCACACCCACCCCAGAAAACCTCAAGCGATTGTGTTCTAACATCTCTTCTAAAGCAGAATGAGAAATACAACGACGCTCAGAACAGTATGCCATTTGTTTAACCCCATTTATCATCTGCACAGTCATCACCCGTACCCGAAAATGATCGTTAATAAACCAACAGCGTTCCTGTCCTTGATTAGTCTCATATTCCGTCTCAATAGTCAACACCCCATCATCCGCAAAATGGTAAATACCGATGACCGGAATACCTTCAACATAGCCTCGATTTCGCAGAAACTTGCCCGTTCTCGGATTACTAGGATTAGGCACATCTACAAGAATAGCAGCATAGTTTTCGTTCGGGACTGTATCATCTAAATTATCCTGCCACATAAAACTGCATCCCCCACTAACTAAAGCGGGATCGACATTCTGCTGTTGACACACGTCTAAAATTCTGGGATCGTCTGTTGACAAAACGTCAACGATAACATTGGATTCTCCCGACTCATCAGCCGCAGCAGTATCAAAATTATGGACTGTTCGCTGAGTAAACCAAACGCCCTCACTCTTGCGAAAGAAATCCATCATAGTCATAGGTGGTGTTAGCAGCATTTCTGTGTCAAATTAGCGAGAGGAATCAGAGGGATTGAGACAAATCTCATTGAAAAACGGAGATTTCGGCTTTGACCTGAGCTTAGCCGAACTGGGAATCCGATCTGATTTTGGTTAAGAAAAATAAACAAACGTCAGTCTGGAATCCGTCAAATTCTAGGATAAATGACACAGGACAATTTTGAGCAACTCGATCGATAAATCTTCAGAAAATACAATGTCACCTCGTCAACACTCGTCTTTCCTCTCCGAACCCCTTTCTGCAACCGATATCTTACCAGCCATTCAGGAAGGCAAAAGTCTAGCTCAAACTAACCTCCCGGGAATCAACCTCAGCCAGATGGATTTATCTGGTATTGATTTCAGTGGAGCAAACTTGATTGGGGCAAACCTCAGTCAAACCAATCTGCAAGGCGCAAATCTCAAAGGGGTTGATTTACGAAGGGCAAATCTCAGAGATGCCAATTTGAGTGGAGCGAATTTAGAAGAAAGCTATCTTTTTCGTGCAGATTTACAGGGCTGTAATTTAGTCGATGCCCAGCTACAAGAGGCCAAATTAAAATTAGCTCAATATGATGCTCATACCCTGTGGCCAGAAGGATTCAATTACAAAAATTCGGGAGCTATTGGTCCCCAAGCCAATCTCAGTGGAGCTTTTCTGAATACAGCTTACCTCCGAGGCGCAGATTTACACGGCTGTAATCTGCGAGGTGCTTATCTCAGTGGAGCCGATTTAACAGGGGCAAATTTAGAGGGAGCAGCCTTAAGTGGGGCGAGCCTTCAGAATGCCTTTCTGACTGGTGCTTATTTACGGAATGCTATCTTAATTGGAGTCGAATTGCAAGGAGCGGATTTACGAGCGGCTGACTTAACCGGGGCAAATTTAGAGCAACTAAAGAGTATTGCTGGCGCTGATTTTACCCTAGCACAAGGACTCACCCAAGAGATGAAAGCCATGCTTTGCAGTCGCGATCGCAAAGAATTAGGAACTTGGAATGCTTTTACTCGTAACAATACCGCTCAGAGTCTTGGCTCTCAGGTAGGATAAATTTACACTGATTGTTGAACTTCTGGAATGTGGCGTTCTAAATCGAACAGAAAACCGTGAATATATTCCTCAGTCCACTCCTCACCATAGAACCGGGTAAACATTCCTCTAGCGGGATCTTTTGCAGCACGATAATTAATATAACGTCGCTGTGCCTCAAGAATCTCTCCAAGTCGCTGACTATCTGTGACAGGTGGCGCTTGCTCAACTAAATCGAGATAAGCTTGAAGATAATCCTTAAAAGCTTCAAAGACCGTAGTTTGCACAGCCTCTGTTTCCTTGGGACGAGTCCAAAGAAAAGCAGGAGAAAAGAAAGGTTTTGCCTCGTCAGGAAAATCTCCTCCCCAAGGCAACTCCTTTTGATAAGTGTTAAACATCGGTAAAATCGGATCTGAGTATTGCTTCTGGTAAGCCGCATCGTGAAAAAGAGGCTGCATATCTAAAGCAATTAAATGTCCCCCCGGCAAGGTTACTAAGTCCGCCCCAAAAAATGGCAAGTCATAATTTAACTGGGGGAAAATCACAAAATTAAGTACCTGGAGAGCATCACCACCCTCAACATGAGCCGCGCGAATTTGCCGTAATTTTGAGGACTTAAAAGCATGACTTGTCGTCACAACCAACTGCTCTTTTTTCCCCTTCCCAGTTAGAGATTCTTTCCGTTCAAAACCTGCCGGAATGGGATAGGGAGCCAAGTCAAGTCGTTCTTTTAGAAGTGGGATGGCGTAATCTAAGAAAGGCTGATAAAGAGTCATTGTTAACTTATCTTACCCCCGCTGGAACTGCTAAGGGAACAGCATCTTCAAACAAAAACTCGTACAGAAATCGATCTGACCATTCATGCCCAAAATAGCTGCCGAATAGCCCTGACGCAGGATCGCGTTCCGCACTATACTGATCGTAATCTTTCTGTGCCTTCACAATCCGCTGAATCTCTTCGGGAGTGTTAAGCGGGGAGGCTTGCTCTAACATTTGCCAATACAACTGAACATATTCTTGATAGGCTGGAAACAAACGAGTTACAACCGTTTCTGCATCAGTTTTAGCAAATAGCAAGTTCTTGGAAAAATACTGGTTCGCATCGTAAAACTTCATTTCTAAGTCTTGCGTTAAATCCTTGTATTTATCCTTAAGGGCGCTCATTGGCTCGATATATTTGTCTATATAGGCGCGATCGCGGAATAAAGGTTGAAAATCCAAGACCACCAAAATTTTCTTCTGTCCAAAAGCTAAAAAATCAATTCCTAGTAAAGGCAGATCGTAATTATAATTCGGATAAATGACACTATTGAAAATCTGTGCCGTTTCTCCCGCATCAATGTATGTGTAACGAATCTTTCGCAATTTGGGACATTGATAACACCAACTTTGAATCGTGGCGGGATTTTTGCCTCTTTCACTCACCACCGATTCCAATCCAGAGGGAATGGGACGACTCTCTAGAGCAAAACGTCCAAACAGTTCTTTTTCTAAGAATTCCTGAAACGGCTTAAACATAGATTAAAATCTTGCTCCTTCAATCTTTCCCTCAAAACACAATCATAAGGGATTGCCTTAAATCTTGTCTCTGTTTTTGACAAACAAAGTAATATTTCGTTACGAAACTCTGTTGTGCGCTCAGGATTCCCAAGAAAAACTCTGTACCAACTGTCATTAAACTGCTGCAATTGTAATAAATCTTAATAAACTCCCTCATAATTTTAGTCTATCCTAGTAAACTATGTGTAATTTAATAACTATGCAATTAAGTGAAAGAGCAAAGCAATTAATTCCCCAAGCCAGAATTGTCAGTTTTGCCACTTGGAAAAACTTATATTCAGATGAAGTAATTGCCATTTTTCAAGAGGCTGACGATCAAAGTCGATATCTCACAGATGAGGATTTAGAACGCATTAAAAATCTTGCTCCTCATCTCTCTTTAATGCTAGAAAAAGCCCGATTATTGCGAGAGCAAGCTCCTAATCTTGTTGCTGATGCGAGGAAAAAGGTATTAGCCGACTTTCCAAATATCACCGATCTTGGTAATGACCTTTATCCTCCCGAACGTGCTGAAGCCTGTTGGCGAGATTTTTTGCAGTTCCTGCGCTGTATCACCTATGGAATTGCAGGTAACAGTCCTCAATTTACTAGCCAAGAAGGACTCAAAAACATGGAGCTACTCTATCAAGAATTGCGGGTTCCTGTTTCGGCGATGCTCTGTGGACTAGAACAGTTGAAAACAGTTAGTTTGCAGCAATTTAATTATGAAGACCGCGATTTATTGAGCCTCTATTTTGACCATTTAATCGCTGGGTTAAAACAATTTAATCAAGTTTAATCAACTAAACAGTATCAGATTCCTTACTGTTTAGTTGATTGAGCAGATTTTCTAAAGCAGCAGCAACGACTCGATGATTTGAGTCTTGCCGAAGTTGACTTAAAATTTCCTTAGCCTGCGGATCGTCAAAATGTTGCAAAGCAGATGCGACGTGCTGACGCATACCTTCATACTCAGAATTAGCCAGCATTAATAGCTGAGAAAGTGCAGCCTGTTCCTGATTAGTTCCGGCTAATGTACCAAGTGCATCCACAGCAGCTTCCTGAGTGGTTCTATCTTCTCCAGCTAAGGCTTCCATACAGACCTCAAAGAGTTCGCTTTCGCACTCCATATCAACCAAAACAGCCAGAATACTACGACGAACTAACCAGTGGTCATCCTGCAAAAAAGTCAAGACTAAATGAGATGCAGCACATCGACCAAAAAGCGAAAGAGAATTAGCAGCCTCAGCTCGCACATTCGGCGTATTATCAAATTTCATGATTTGGAGCAATGCGGCGAAGGAATCGGCGGTTTGTTGTGTCCCGAATGCCCGGCTGACAAAGGAACGTACTAAGAATTCCGGGTCATCGAGTTTGCCTTTGAGCAAGGGAACGGCAATCTCTGGTTTATAATCCTTGAGAGCAGCGACGGCCTTGAGTCGATACTGAAAATCAGGATTGTTCAGAGACGTTTCGATTTCGTGAATATCCATAACCACAACCAAGTATAATTTTTATTTATTTTAACCAAAAAGTTCCTAATTTTGCAAATAACCAAAGAGCTTTTAACACTTAATAACCTTCGCGGTTGTTATAGCTAAGCTCTTTGATCGAATCGAGTCTGAAAACAGCCGTACTTGAACCAATATTGTCGCAGTTCATGATGCGGTGTATGCAAACTGGCTTTAGCCTGATAGAGAATCACTTGTCGATGATTTCCCATCCAAAGTCGTTTGCCTGGTTCAACAGAAATTAAGCACCCTCCTAGAATGTTAACACATTCCTCAAATCGCTCAACTGCTGGATAGTCTAAAGTTTCAAAAATTAGCAATTGACCGGAAAAAATTAGGTGACGACTTCTGATCCAAGCCTGCATTTTTTTACCAGCTATTGGGGGTAGCATCTTTCAGATACTCAGCTTGAAAACCGAGTGATTTATTTTTAGTTTCAAATTGACCAGAGAAAAAGAGCGAATAATAAACTCGCTCTAGAGAAAGTAGGAGATACCAAACTTCAATGAAGACCAAGGTGAAGTCTAGGTAAATTTAGCCAACTTCAGTAATACTGAGAATTTTGCCTCCCATTTTCTGAATATTTTTAATTTGCTTAGACATTTGAGCATAGCTGACTTCATAGCTGATATTGCTCACTCTGACCTTAGCACCACCAGACTTAGCAGCAGTAATCCGAAAACGTTTACCAGTTGTGCTAGAGGCTCCACTGGTACTAACGCTAGAAAGTTTGATTTTCTGAGGCAGGTTGCTCGCAACCGTAGCAATTAATTGAGCTTGATTACTGCTATCGCTAGTAGCTGCTCCTCCCAGCAAAGAAAGCATCCGATTAAACCCGACATTCTTGATACCAGTTTGGCTGCGAATGTTCCGAGGATAAGGCACAATATTCTCGCCAAAGTTCTGGCTGTAATCGTCACTATCGATATAAGAATCGATTTCGGCTTCATAGCCTTGACCGTTACAAATTTGGACGTGTTCCGAAATCTCCGTCTGTTCTAAAGGAGCGCGACCAAGCAAATGCTTGCAGTTTAACTCGATGAACCGATAGGCAGAATTGGTGTTAAAAAATAGAGACTGATACAGGTCGGATTTTGCCACTTGTCTGACAAAATCACGCACCGTAATATCACCATTGCGAAGCAAAGATTCGGCACTGGTGAGACGCTGACTTTCCATCAGGTGAGCATTTCCTAACACCTGTCGGTAAGCAGCACGAATGACGACTTGTAAATCGTCTTCGGTTGCATTGGAGCGAAGTTCTACGGGGTCACTCACGAAAGAGGCTGTTAAACTGGACATTGTTTTTTCCTAACGTTAATTAAAGTTTGATTGAGAGTATAAAAAAAGTTACTGTTGGTTGAAATAGCTTGACCGAGGCGAACACATCTGTTATTTAGGCACAGAAAAACTATCTGTTTCTATGGTTATCGCTTTCATAATTGCGAGGGTGATAAGATAAAAATCGCGATTGTTTCCGAGAGGGTAGAGAAGCAAATCTTTACTTCTCTACCCGCGAATCACTTTAGGCTTCAAGCAACTTCTGTGATGCTGACAATTTTGCCGCCTGCACGATGAATGCGCTGAATTTGCGGAGTCATCTTCGCACCGGATACAAGATATTCAGTGTTACTTACTCGGCGAGGACTATCAAATTTAGACCCCTTGACTAAAATCTTGAAGGTCTTTTCGGTGGCATCTTTGTAAGCGCTGATCCGACCGCCTGTTGTTGGTAAAGTAATCTTGTTACCGCTATTGCCAGCCACAAAATCTACTAAGCGAGAAGCGGTAAAAGCACTATCAACTCCTGCATAACCTTGATACAGGGAAAGGGTGCGATTATAGCCGACTTGCTTTTGTCCGACTTGACTTTTTGCTCCTTGATAATAAGGAACTGTATTCTCGCCAAATTTTTCCTGATATTCTGGACTATCGAGATAAGAATCAATTTCTGCCTCGTAGCCTTCTTGGGTAGACCGGCAAATATGCTCAGAAAGTTCCTCTTGAGCTAAAGGAGCGCGACCCAACAAATGTTTGAAGTTTAGCTCGACAAAGCGGTAAGGAGCGCAGGATTCAAAATACCGACTGCGATAAAAGTCAGATTTAGCCACAGCGCGGACAAATTCTCGTACCGTTATCGTGCCATCGCACAACTTGGATTCTGCAATCGTCAAGCGTTCACTTTCCATGACATGGGGATTGCCCAATACTTGCTTGTAAACAGCGCGAATTACCGCCTGTTTATCATCGGAGCTGCTCGTAGCCCAAAGTTCTACTGGCGCATCTAAAACGACACTCATTGAGTTTCTCCTAAGAATAAATAACGCTTCAAAACAGGGAATTAGGGATTGTGAAAAACACGCTCAGGGAGATAATTCCCCAAGCCGTTAAGGCAGAAGTTTGAGCGGTTGTTAGTTGACAGCAGTGATGCTGGAAATTACGCCGCCTTGTTTGTGGATGCGTTGATATTCTTGCGAGAGCCTATCAAATGGTACGAGATAGGCTTGATTGCTAGAGCGAAATTTAGAGACTCGGTTCATCACAGTCCTTGCTGAAGAACGATATCCAGTCACAGTAATGCGATAAACTTTGCCTTCTGTGGAGGCGCCTAATCCAGCACGAGTACGTGAATTGATACCAGACTCTTGGAATGCCCAACCATCTCCAACTGCACCACCTGAAGGGGGAACAATGGGTAGGGGGGTTTGCTGAATCACGAATTTATTCAGAACAGGGGTTTTTCCAGAAATACTGCCCTTGAGGTCGCTACTGGAAGCTCCCCGCAAGAGAGCAAACATATGAGTAAACCCAACCATATTTTGTCCTGGCTGGGTTTTGTAGCCTCGGTAATAGGGAACGATATTTTCCCCGTAGGCATTTTGGTATTCATCACTGTCGAGGTAAGAATCAATTTCTGCCTCGAAGCCTTCCGTATCTAAAATGGTGCTATGTTCTCTCATTTCTTCTAAGCCATCAGGAGCCCGACCTAGAAGATGTTTGAAATTGAGTTCAATAAACCGATAGCGAGGACAAGTATCAAAAAAGCGAGAGCGGTAAGCGTCTGATTTTGCCAGAGCGCGGACAAATTCGCGCACACTGAATTCACCACTTTTGAATTGGGATTCAGGAATTGTCGCTCGTTCACTTTCCATGACGTAAGCATTTCCCAAAACTTGCCGATAAACGGCACGAATAATGGTTTCTACTTCTTCTTCTGAACGTCCTGGCATCAGTTCTAAACAGGGTGTTTCTTCAAATAAACTGACTCCAAGTCGAGATGCAGGTCCAAAAACCATTGAAAAAATCTCCACAATTGTATTACATGAAAAACTACCATACTTAGACGTTATATTAGAAAACTTTGCATAACTTAACATTAAGCCTGATTTAGGAGCTTATTTGTACTACATAAAGAGATTGAGATATTGCTCGGAGTCTCTTATTGTAAGAAATGCGATGTAGTACATTTTATTTTTGTAATACATGATGAATGTGACTTGAAATTATTAAGCCGATAAGTTATAAGATGTGAGGTAACTCAGTGGCAAAACTTTGACGCTTTTCAAAATGTAGAGAGCCAAAAGCCGAACCCCAAACCTGTTGATGATTATTTACATCCAGACCTCGATCGAGGCTACTCCAAGTTGTTTCTGTAATTTCCACATCACTAACTAGGTAGGTTGAACAACCTCTTTTTTCGATGAGACAAAGGTTTCCAGGTTCGACACTGCCTCGAAACATTTCGCCGTCTCGTTTAAAAATCATGGAACAGTGATAGCGTCGTTGCAAACTATCTGGTTTAATAGTTTTGAGAATGCTTAATTCTCGTGCAGCTCCGGCGTACTGTATTGGGTCTTCGAGGCTATAATTTTCAATATAAATCTGATCTCCCTGGTCAATTAAGCGATGAACTCCCTGACGATAGGGAGTCCACAGATCGTGATCGTAAACCTGTTCAGAGTAAAAGCCAATGGCATTGAAAAATTCAAAGGGTAAGGGACGAAAAAATATCCGAATATGGGCAAATTGTTGTGGGTTATCGAAGGATTGTTGATAGTTACTAAAATCCCCAGCCATCCACTGAGCTAAAGTGATTAAATCATTGCTTTTAACGGAATTCATAAGCTAAGAAGAAGGTAAAAGAAATTTTGATAGCAATTAGTAATTCACTAATTCCCTGACAGTGAACGAATCTCTGAGGAAAATGATGCCGTTACTACTCCACTTCCTCCACTGGTTTTAATTAGGGAAACACGAAACCGTAAATTAGGATTAGCAAACCAGATTTTTTCTTCCGCTGCGGCGTGTTCGTAGCTAGTCAACAGCACAAAAGTTCCATCCTCTGTGATGTGATAGTCACCTGCTGCGGCAATAGTTTCAGCATAACCTTGATCTCGTAATAACTTACCGCGATTAGGCACATTTGGATCGGGGATTGGTACAAGAATACAACTCCCCTTAACCTCAGAATTCTCATCCCAATCTGACTCACCCTCCCAACTCATTTGAAAAGGCATTACTGCTTGGGATGGGTCAACATTATACAATTGACAGAGTTCCATTACTGCCCGATCGTCCGGTGAGATAGCAGCGATATCAATGACTGACTGCACAGCTTCAAAGTGTCTGAAAGTCAAATGATGGGCGCTGCGCTGCGATCGCCACCGTCCTAGAGAATTTTCAACAAACTGCTTAATATTGTTCATGGAAAACATTGTACAGGGGCAAGAGCAAAAATATTCTTGTCTTGAGAACTCCACTTTTTGCGCCCCTGTCCACGAAAAAAAAGTGCTTTTAGCCACAAAAGTAACAAATTGTTACTTTGTTTCTCAGGAAAGAGACAGAGGCAACACCCCAGAGATATATTCAAAACCATCAAGTTAGTCACCAAGTTGACCAACTCTGATTCAGAAATAATTTTTCTAAGTTAAGGAGAACTCAATGCTTGACGCTTTTTCAAGAGCTGTACTTTCAGCCGATGCCAGCACCTCCACCGTCGGTGATATTGCTGCCCTCAGAGATTTCATTGCCAACGGCAACCGACGCTTGGATGCTGTAAACGCGATCGCCAGCAACGCTAGCTGCATGGTTTCTGATGCTGTTGCCGGTATGATCTGCGAAAACCAAGGCTTGATTCAAGCTGGTGGTAACTGCTATCCTAACCGCCGCATGGCTGCTTGCTTGCGCGATGCAGAAATCATTTTGCGCTATGTCACCTACGCTTTGTTGGCTGGTGATGCTTCAGTTCTTGATGACCGTTGCTTGAATGGTTTGAAAGAAACCTACGCAGCTTTGGGCGTTCCTACCACCTCCACCGTGCGTGCCGTTCAAATCATGAAGGCTCAAGCCGCTGCTCACATCCAAGACAATCCTAGCGAAAAATTTGCTGGTGCTAAGCTCCGCAAAATGGGCAGCCCTGTAGTAGAAGATCGTTGTGCTAGCCTCGTTGCTGAAGCTTCCAGCTACTTCGATCGCATCATTTCTGCACTGAGCTAGTCAGTTGCTAATCGCAATTCGCTCAGCAAAATTGAAACTACGCTCACTGTCGTCAAAATCACTTTAGGAGTTTTAGGAAATGAAATCAGTTCTCACCACCGCTATTGCCTCTGCTGATGCAGCAGGCCGCTTCCCTAGCACCTCAGATTTAGAATCAGTTCAAGGTTCTATCCAACGCTCTGCTGCTCGTTTAGAAGCTGCAGAAAAACTAGGCAGCAACCTCGACGCAGTTGCTAAAGAAGCTTATGATGCTTGCATCAAAAAGTATCCTTACTTGAACGAATCCGGTCAAGCTAACTCCACCGATACTTTCAAAGCAAAATGCCATCGTGACATCAAGCACTACCTGCGCTTGATCCAATACAGCTTAGTTGTTGGCGGCACAGGTCCTCTGGACGAATGGGGTATTGCTGGTCAACGCGAAGTTTACCGCGCTTTGGGCTTGCCTACTGCTCCTTACGTTGAAGCATTGAGCTTTGCTCGTAACCGCGGTTGCGCTCCTCGCGATTTGTCTGCTCAAGCTTTGACTGAGTACAATGCTCTTCTTGACTACGCGATCAACTCCCTGTCCTAATTAACTGACAGGTTTGTAATGTCGTGACTGGGTAGTTTCTACCCGACAAGTCTAGGAACTCTTGGCTCGTTGCTTTACCAATTTTGGTGAGGTAAGGGTAAAGAATTCTTAGGCTTGTTATTGTGTTTTAATAGGCATATCATATTATAGTTATTGCATACTGCTAATTTTATGGATAAACGCTTTTTTAGTTTTTTTAATTTAACGGAAGACCAGGCGATCGCCCTTTTAGATACGCCCCAAGCGGAAATCGGGGAAGAGGATTCCCGCTACATAGCTGCTTCCCACTTGATCAATTTCTCAACAGATCGATCGATCGCAGCACTGATGCGAGCAGTACAACAAACCGATCCGGTGCTGGAAAACCGGATTGTGCGCCGCAAATCGGTGGAAACTTTGGGAAGACTGCAAGCTGTGCAAGCATTGCCGGTGATTCGCACCTGTCTGGCCGATGATGACTGCTACACGGTGGAAAATGCCGTCTGGGCGATCGGCGAAATTGGCACTCAAGATCCGGATATTTTAGCAGAAGTTGCTCAATTGCTGGACAAACCGGGACAAACCTACCGGGTAATTATTCACACCCTAACTAAATTAGATTATCAGCCAGCCTTAGCCAGAATTCGCAGATTTGTCGATGATATTGACCCGCCGACTGCTAGTGCTGCGATCGCCGCAATTTGTCGCTTAACTAGAGACTTTTCTGAAATGGGAAAAGTTGTCGCGATGTTGCAACACAAAAATGTCCTTGGGCGCCGATTATCTATTCAGGATTTGATAGATGCGCGTTACTACGATGCAATTCCAAATATTGCTAGATGTCCGGTATCTTTAGTCTTTCGGCTCAGAGGAATTAGGATGTTAGCAGAAGCAGGAATTGCCGACAAAACCCTGAGCTTTGCTACCATTAAACCCCATTTAGAACAAACCTTAAGAGACTATCCAGGGAATTTAGATTTAGTGCATAGTTATGAAAAATTACCCGACTTACCGTTTTTGATTCGCCAATTATACGAAACAGATTTTGGACGTTGCTATTTAGCAGCTAAAACGATACTTGAAAATTACTCAGAGGATGCACCAGCCGCCCTGTTTTGGACCTTTGCTGAAGAAGCAAATAATGACTATGGAGCGCATTTTCATGTGGTAAAATTGTTTGGTTGGTTAAAACATTCTCCAGCCTACGATTTGTTATTGGAAGCTTTGCATCACTCCCAACCCCAGTTTCAGAAATCCCGTGCAGGGGCGGCGATCGCCCTGGGAGAACTGGGAGAACAACGTGCTATTCCAGAATTGAAAGCCTGTCTGGAAACTAAAATCTGGGATTTGAAGTATGCTGCATTAATGGCACTAGAAAAACTTGGTGATGTCAGCGGGTATGAAATTGCTGCTGCCGACCAAGATTGGTTGGTTCGAGCTAAAGTAGATGCTCATACTTCTGTAACATCCGAATTATAGCTGTAGGGACACGGCAGTGGTGTGTCCGGTATCTGTAGGGACACGGCAGTGCCGTGTCCCTACCTGAGAAATGTAATATCTTAATTAAGCTTAAAATACAACACCTAAAACCACAAAAACCATGACAACAGATGCTTTGTTTGAACAACTAAAACACCCGAATCCTCATCTGCGCGATCGGGCAATGTTTGAAATTGCTGATTCCCGCGATGAAAATACAATTTCTCGACTGGTGGGCATTTTAGATGAAGAAGATGTCACCTATCGTCGGGCGGCGGTAAAAGCCTTGGGCGTGATTGGTGAAGATGCCGTGCCATCGGTGGTTGAGGCATTGTTAAACAGTGATAACGTGACTGTGCGAGGGAGTGCGGCGAAGGTATTGGCACAAATTGCGATTAATTATCCAGATTTGCCGTTTCCTGAAGCGGGCTTGCAGGGATTAAAAAAGGCGATCGACGATCCGAATGCTGTGGTTAATATTGCTTCAGTGATGGCCTTGGGGCAGATGGGTTCCTCTGCTTTTGAGATTTTGGTGGAGTCGCTGAATACAACGGATAATGTGGCGGTACAAGTGGCGATCGTGAATGCTCTTGCTTCTGTGGGCGATCGACGTTGTGTAGAAGTTCTGACCACATTTGCGAATGATGAAGCCGTGGATTCTTATGTGCGGGAATCAGCCACAAGTTCTTTATCGCGGTTGGATTTGGTGATGAATTATAAGCGTGCAGATAGTTAGATTTGGTGACATTTTTAGCACTACTCTCGATCGCACACAGCACTTGCAGCCGACTAAGCTACGATCGAACTTTGGGCGTTGCTGATTCTGGCGTATGAATCAACTTTTCGCTGGAAGTTACAAAACTCACCCTCAAGCGGGCTTATAGCAATTGGGAAATCTTGAATTCATACCTGTATTCAGCAACGCCAGCTTTCAGAGTTAACTGGAGTTGATGTGGGAATGCAAATTGAGCCCTACGACCCTCGCCACCTTGATGCTGTTATTCGTCTTTCGCTTCGGGCCTGGACTCCGGTCTTTGATTCGATTCAGAAGGCGATGAACGCTGATGTGTACCAGGCATTCTATCCGAATCATTGGCGCGTGAGCCAGCAAAAAGCTGTGGAGGATGTCTGTGCTGCGGAAGACACGAATGTATGGGTTGCGATCGATGCAGATTCTACTGTGGGCTTTGTCGCCGTGAAATTACACTCAGAGGACAGCATGGGTGAAATCTACATGGTTGCTGTCGATCCAGACTTTCAAGGCCGCGGCATTGGTAGTGCTTTGATAGAATTCGCTCCCTGTTGGATGAAAGATGCGGGGATGTCTATTGCTATGGTTGAGACTGGGGGCGATCCTGGCCATGAAAGAGCCCGTTACACCTATGAAAAGGTGGGCTTCGAGCTATTCCCAGTCGCCAGATACTTCAAGAAGCTCGCTTGTGCAGATGTGTTGATTTCGCTCGCGCATTGTATACTTCAACTTAATGCGATCGCCCGATCTTATGAGTGAAGTGGTAATTCAAATAGCCCCAAAGCTAGGCGGTAATTCCACTAAATTCAAATCGAAAATTCTACTTGTACACCGATCATATAGCAGAAACGAGGAGCCCAGATGACTCTAAACCAACAAGGAATAGTAATGATGCCTCAGGAAGGCGATGTTTTGACAGTTGCCGGTGATGTTGTCACGTTCAAGGCATTGGGGCAGAACACTCAGGGGCAATATGCGCTATTTGAGATTTTATGTAATCCTGAGGTCGGTACGCCTCCCCATATTCATAGTCGTGAAGATGAAGCGTTTTACGTTCTTGAGGGTGAAGTCGAGTTTCGCTTAGATGACCAAACGATTTTGGCAACACCCGGTACGTTCTTACATTCTCCCAGGGGACAAAAACACAGTTTCAAAAATACTGGAACGACGCGAGCGCGAATGCTGTGTTGGGTAACACCTGCTGGGTTGGAGATGTACTTTGCTGAAGTTGGGAGACCTGTAGCCGATCCACTCAATCCACCTGTGCCCGATCAGGCTGCGATCGATAAGCTGCTAGCGACTGCACCCAAATATGGGCTCACAACCTTACCCCCTGAAGCGTAAGTCCTTATCAGCTACAGGTTGTAATCAAATAAAGGCTAATCGTTGGAGATTCTAATTGGAACTGAAGAGAGATTGCGGGTACGACCAATCCTTCGACAGTGAAGTGTGAGTGCTAGATTCCCCGGTTGAAATCTAATGCAAGCGATCGCATTCTATCCTTCAACTTAATCCTCTAGAGAGAGGAAAGTTTTAGAACTGCCTGGTAAAACACGATCAAATCGTCCGCCAATTTGAAGCATCTTTTTTTTACTTTTCAGATGCGAAATGCCGGAAATTTAGGCTGCAAACAATCAGAGGGGATTTGTTGTGAGATATCAAAGGCTGCAATCACTGTTCCACGATCGCTCGATCGTTCTGGGCTTCTCGATCGTCGCCCTTGTCGTTTCAGTCTTGCTGTTCATCTCTAAGTCCAGCTTGTTTCAGACTTCTGCGATCGCACAAATCCCGACACAATCCCCGCCATCGAATCCCTGGAAATAGCAATAACAGCTACTCATCAGGTTTGGTTTGGCAAAGCCAATTTTTGATAGGCCTGTCGAATAGGAATCTGAATGATGAACTCTGCCCCCTGACCGGGATGAGAAACACACTTCAACTGTCCGCGGTGTTTTTCTACCACAATCTGGTAGCTGATTGACAGCCCCAGACCAGTGCCCTTCCCTATGGGTTTCGTCGTGAAGAAGGGGTCGAACAGCCGCCGGTTCACTTCCTCTGTCATACCGGGGCCATTGTCGCAAATGCGAATCACAACAAATTGGGGACTTTTCCTGGTCGGGGCGAGGTTGTGGGAATCCACCTCAACCGAAGAAACTGTAGAGCTTTCGGCAAGGGGGGGATTGGAAATCGGGGATTTTTCTTCTTCCGCATACCCCACGGAGGTGCGAATCGCGATCGCCCGCGGCCCCCTTTGGTCATGGAGAGTGTCAATCGCATTCGCCAGTAAATTTACAAACACCTGGTTAAGTTGGCCGGCATAGCACTCCACCAGCGGCAGCGGGCCGTACTCTTTAATGATTTGAATAGCAGGCTGGTCTAGTTTAGCTTGCAGTCGGTGCTGCAAAATCAGTAGCGTGTTATCGATGCCCTCATGGATATCGACCTCTTTCATTTCCGCTTCATCCAGTCGCGAGAAGTTTCGCAGGGAGAGGACTATTTCGCGAATTCGGTCTGCCCCCACTTTCATCGAATCCAGCACTTTAGGTAAGTCTTCCATCAAGAACTCTAATTCGATTGCCTCCATATCCTCAACAATCGCTGCTGTGGGATGGGGGTATTGTTCTTGATAGAGTTTCACCAGTCCTAGTATGTCTTCACAGTAAGTCCTGACGTGAGTCAGGTTGCCATATATGAAGTTAATCGGGTTATTGATTTCGTGGGCAACCCCTGCCACCATCTGTCCGAGGGAGGACATTTTCTCAGTCTGAATTAGCTGGGTCTGGGTGCGCTTGAGTTCTTGGAAAGAAAGCTCTAGTTGTTCGGCTTGTTTTTTTAATTGCGCTTCTGATAGTCGCAGAGCTTGCTCTATCTGCACGCGATCGCGAATTTCCTGGCTCAGGAGCAGATTTTTTTCCTTTAATTCCTGCGTCCTCTCTTCCACTTTATGTTCTAAAGTCCGGCTGTAATCTTCTAATTGCTCATTGGCTTGTTTCAGGTTGTCAGTCGCCTCAGATAAATTGGCATAGAGTCGGGCATTTTCCAGGGAAATCGCCGCTTGAGAACAGAGCACGGTTAAAACTTCCAGGCGATCGGGAGTAAACGCGCTCCTTGTCAGATTATTTTCCAAGTAAAGCAGACCAATGAGCTTTCCTTTATGGACGACCGGCATACATAAAATGGACTTCGGTTGGGCGTTAACAATATAGCTATCCCTGGTAAAAAGTCCCTCCTGACTTGCATCATTTAAGACCACATTTTTCTGAGTTCTAGCCACATAATTGAGGAGAGAAAACGGCAATTTATGAGTATTTTCTCTCGGTGTGGATTGCAGGACTACGACCACATCATTATCTATGGTTGCCGTCCCTTCTACCACCAGTTGACCATCTTTTTCTAAAATGAAGTAGCTTTTTTCAGCCCCAGCATTCTCGATCGCAATTTTCAATAACTTAGAAAGCAGACTTTCCAGAACAATTTCGCCAGAAATAGCTTGAGAAGATTTCATCACAGAGGCGAAATCCAGTGCTGCCAAACTCCCCGTAGTCGTCGAGCTCGTCGTCCGCGATACGTCGAAGCTGGGGACTTCTTCAGCCAGTATTCGCGAGAAGAATTCAGGATATTCTTCTGATAAATCCTGCACTTTTGCTTTCGCTCCCCAGCGAATATAGCCATAGTAAGCATCCGTCAAATAAATCTCCGCTATCTTCTCCCGGCCGCGAGAGAAATAAAACTCGGCAGCCAGTTCATTAGCTATGGCTTCTTCTTGAATGTATCCCTGCTCTCTGGCTCCTTGAATGCTAGCGTCATAATACTCCATCGCTTTTCCAATTTTCCCCAATACCCGCGCTTTCTCCGCCTCCACTAATTCGTACTTGTGTTGATAATTCATCGGCCCATGTATAGCCCATTGCTGCATTTTTTTCTGATTTTTCGCCACTTGCTTCAAGGATTCTTTTTGTTCGCTGCTGGAAACTTGGGGATATTGAGCAAGGAGAGCCAGAGAATAGTAGAAATTGTATTCCGCACCACTCATCAGACCGGGCACACCATCTTTGTATTTTTCTGCTGAGCGGGCGCTCTTGACTGAATGAGCGTAATCTTTAAACAAATAAAGTCGAATCAATTTTGTCAGGTGAGCAAAAAAAATAAACATATGTTTATTATCGGCAATTGACTGTTGCAGGAGTTCTTCTTCATTCAACAATTCACCCTTGAGCATATATTCCTCTTCAGATGCGGCGAGTAATTGTAATACCATTACTCTCCACGTCTTTAAGTAAGGAATATGCGAATCTTGTTTAAGTTTCAGCAGTAAATCAATATATTGCGCCTGCTTCTGAGCAACTAATTCCAGCGGTTGACCTGTAAAAAATATATGATCGCAATAGTAGATATAATTATAACCAACATCTTCTAAATCTCCAGTCTCCAGACCGCTTTTAATTCCCTCAACCATTGGCGCTAAACTTTCCTTGCCATGCTCTTTCCAGTGTCTAATATGAGCATTAAAAACTACATATACGTAAGATTTTAGTTCTTTGGCATCAAAGCGCTCCAACAAATTTAACGCTAGTTGTCCAAATCGATATCCCGCCTCTATTTCACCGAAAAGCCCGCACAGAAGTAAGCCATAAACCGCATACCCAGCAGTAGCCTGGGGCGAATTACCATATTGGATAGACAGATCAATCATTGTAAATGCAAATTGGGGAAATAAGGCAGGAGCCACATGATAAGAAAGAGGAGCAGATTTCAATAATATCCCCATCGCCACTAGCTTATTGAGATCCGTCATTTCTGGCAGATTAGCTAACGCATCAGTATTCATTTCTTGTGGAGGTTCCGAACAAAGGGAGACACCCAGCATACCCAGAACTTGCAGCCCAATATCGAACGCGACTTGTATCTGGTTTTGCTGGGAATAAAACTGCATTTGGATTTCATAAACTTTGACTTTTTCGAGCAGAGTTTTCGCGTGTTTAAGAGCATCCTCAGAAAGGATTTTTGCTCGCTCGAAGTTGATGTTTAGAAATTCCACCGCCGCCGCTTCCGCATACAGAGGGAACGTCAGGTCATACTGAGTTTCCCAGCTATCTTCTCTGAGGAGTTCTAGCCCCACCCGTAGTTGTCTGGCGGCAGTTTCATAAGCTGTTGCTGCCTTAGCTTTTTTGCCGGCTATCAAATTTAATCGGGCTAGACGATCTTTTTCTGCCTGATCCGTGATGCAGTCAGCCCCAACATTTAACTGATTGACAATTTCAAAGATATTTTCTTCAATCTCCTCTGCTGGAGTATGCTCCAGTAGCAGTTCACCAATTTTCAAGTGGGTCTGTTGTTTCTGAGATTCCGGAATAATAGAATACGCCGCTTGCTGCACCCGGTCATGGAGAAATTTGTAAGCGATAAGCGCGTGATGGCTGTAAGGCAAAGGGGCAGGTGAGCATGATAGCAGAGGAGAATCTTGAGCTATTCTCTCCTCTGCTTCCCTGCTCATTTCATCGGAGGTAAAAACGAGAGGGATTTTGTAGGCTTCGCTCAGGGGCAAAACCAAGCCAGCCTGAAGTGCTTCCCACAAATCAGTCGCCGTTTCCGACTGAGATTTTTCATTGACAATAGCCAGAACGTCTAAATTAAATTTGTCTCCAATACAGGCGGCTAATTTTAAGACATCCTGCGTCTTTTCCGGAAGTTTTTGAATATTTCTGGCAATCAGTTCGACGACATTATAATCCGTGATGCCTACCGCTTGAATTTGGTTCAATGACCACTGCCAGCACCCAGCACTGAATTCAAAGGTCAATAGCTTTTCTTGATGCAGAGTAGCGAACATCTGAGTCAAGAAGAAAGGATTGCCCTGGCTTTTATTGAAAAGTAGCTCGGACAATTCAGAAACTCGGTTTCTCGGAGCGGAAGACTCATTCAGGGTATCGGCTACCAGCAAGCTGACGTTGCCAATATCCAAAGGACGGAGGGTGATATTATTTACAACCGCCCCATTCTTTTGAATCTCTTCCAACGTCAGCATCAACGGATGCGTCGGACTAACTTCGTTATCTCGATAGGCTCCCATCAACAGTAAATATTTGCTGTCCGGGTCACAAATCAGCAGGTGAATCAACTTGAGCGATGCCGAATCTGCCCACTGTAAGTCATCCAAAAAGACGACGAGCGGGTGTGAGGGTTTAGTAAATACATGAATGAATTCTTTAAACACCCGATTAAAGCGATTTTGGGATTCAGATGGCCCCAATTGCGGAACAGCTCCTTGAGGGCCGACAATCAGTTCGACTTCGGGAATGACATCTACTATGACTTGGCCATTTGAGCCTAAAGCTTCTAAGAGTTGCTCTTTCCAAATGGCTAGTTTTTCCGAACTTTCTGTTAACAGATGCCGCATCAAGCCGGCAAAAGCTTGAATCAAAGAAGCATAAGGAATATTTCGCTTTAATTGGTCAAATTTACCAGAGATAAAATAGCCGCGCTGCCTGAGAATCGGTTTTTGAACTTCATTCACTAAGGAAGATTTGCCAATCCCTGAGTAACCGCTCACTAGCATCATTTCGCTGGTTCCGCCGGAGACTCGCTCAAAGGCTGCCATCAAAGTGGCTACTTCTTGCTCGCGACCGTAGAGCTTTTGCGGGATGAGGAATTCTCCAAATTTATCCGTCTTACCGATGGGAAAGTTGTCAACTTTTCCCTTCGTTTGCAGTTGATGACGGCATATTTCTAGGTCAGCTTTTAGTCCCAGGGCGCTTTGGTATCTGTCTTCAGCCGTTTTGGCTAATAATTTCATTACGATGTCAGAAATTGCTTCGGGAATCTCACCGATTTGCTGATGGGGTGGCACTGGTCTTTTAGCGATATGGCAGTGAATTAATTCCAGGGGGTCGGTGGCTTGATGGGGCAGCTTTCCAGTCAGAATTTCATAAAAGGTGACACCTAATGAGTAAAAGTCGGTGCGGTAGTCAATTGAGCGATTCATCCGCCCGGTTTGCTCTGGAGACATATAGGCGAGGGTGCCTTCTAGCAAGTTGGGATTGCTGAGGCTCTGGTTTTCTCGCTCTAGGTACGTGGAAATGCTAAAATCTATAATTTTAATTTGATCTGTTTTGGAGTTGATAATGATATTCTGCGGTTTAATATCTTTATGGATAATCTTATTTTCATGCAGATGAGCTAGGGTTTCTGCCAGATGAATTGCCAGACTTAGAAATTCGCTTATTTCAAGGTGTTTAGCTGCGATTAGGTTTTTCAGAGATTTCCCCCCAAAATCTTCTAATATCAGCGCCAGACCGTTATTATGCTTTTCCAAAGAGTGAGCTTTGACAATCCCTGTCATGTCGAGAGTTTTGAGGATTTTATATTCATGTCTCAACCGCGCGATTTCTTCTATTGTGGGATACTCGGCTTTGAGGGTTTTTATTATAACCTGAGTTGGCTCGGACTCCCGAACCCCCCGATAAATAACTGTATTGACACCTTCATGAAGGGGCAACGATAAGAGTTTGTAACCGAGGAGCGTGGTTTTCATATTTTTTTTTCGATGAGTCCGATTATTCAGGCATGGAATTGATAGATGGGAACCTGAGACAGCTATGTTCGATCGCCTGTAGGGAAAAATTAAACTAGCAGGGAATCAGCTTGTTAGCAAGTCGCAATATTTTCTCCGCTCATTCAATGCTAATGTACATCATGGTCTAATGTTTAACTATAACTATAATACCTCTGCTGGAGTTGGAGAAGCAAGAATTGGCGCTTGGACAAGCACATCCAGATAAATTATGCGAGCGCACTACCTCAACCGTCTATTTAAATGTCTCTGGACGTCCTGGGCACAAATGCTTAAAGTTTTCCGAGCTCAGGTTTTTTACATCCAAGTAGCTGATTATGTGTCTCAGCCTAAATTATTCCAGCTTAAAATTATACATCTTACGAGAACATATTTGCAGCACTTCGACCGGGCGCGATCGTTGCTCTTACCAGGGTACAAGTTGCGATCGCCTTCCCTACTTTTGCAAGAGGTTTATTGTAAGAGTGTGCTAGCCATGACTGAGTTACTTGAGCGCGCGTTAACGAAGCCCTCGAAGAAGATCGGTAAGCTGAAAGCGTTGTCTGCAAGTGAGCAAGAGGCGGCTCAATGATTCTGAAAGAACTTGAATACGATCCCAGATGCGATCGAGCATTTGTTCGTTCTCTCGACGCTATTGCCAAACTTGCAGCCTCAGCAATGGCTGAGTATTCCGCAGGTAAAACCCAAGAATTCGCTCCAGAAAGATTGTGAAGTCGCGTATTACAGCCCCATTCCGTAACAGAATCTAAAGTTACAAAAAATGGGGAATGTATGCAAACAATCTCTTTGAGTCGTGAAAAAGTCGCGCGTCGTGCGAAACATTTGTATGAGAGCAGCATCCGCCCTAAAAATGAATTAGAAGAGAATATTGGCAATACGGTCATCATTGATATAGAAACAGGCGACTATAATAAAGTTGATGAAAATAGTTGGCACGCTGCTGATTACCTGAGTGTGAAACATCCCAATGTTAGACTCTTTGGTATCCTTATTGGATATAACGTTGCTGGAGTTCTAGGTGGTTTCATGGAGCCTGTGCCTAAGTGATTTTACTTATATAGCGATCGCAAATCATTCATAAATCGATCGAGGGTTCGATCGAGCAGTAGTTTCATGAGAATGTTGGCTCAAAATCACCAAACTTGTGTAGCTTGGGAAAGTCAAAGCTTTGCTGCTGTATGGTAAAATTGAAGAACCATTTAACCAAGGAAAAAGAACCGATCCGATTCCCAAATTTTCTCACCCAAGTTTTGGCATGGAGCCAAATATCCTCTACGGGATTCTGCAGGCGGAGCATTGGGAGCAAACAGGACACAAGTCAAAGGCCATTCATCCTTCTGTTTGCCTCGATTAACTTCTTCTAGGTAAGCCTTCATCTCTTTATATTTGTGGTAACTAGCTCCATCCCAAATAATCAAGTGTCTCGCTTCAGGATTAAAGGATTGTAAATCCTTTAAGAAATCGACCGTATTCTCGGAATTTGCAGTCGCATATTCTCGCAGAACGAACTGTTTGGTTAAATAATCGATCGCACCGTAATAAGTTTGTTTTTCTCTCTGATTTACCATCGGTATTTCTATTCTCTCATTGCGCCTTCCCCAAAGATAGCCACAGACATCTCCAAGCGAGAAGGTGACACTCATCAATCAAATACACCACAAGCTTTCTCGACTCTATAGCTTCTCGATGTTCTTCGAGAGTTTCACAAATTTCTTGGTGCTTTTTTTTGACAAGCTCTTCATCACCTTTTGGGTGCTTTTTTTGAGACTTTTTCCAGCTAATTCCCGCCGACTTAAACAGTTGACAGTAGCTGGTTTGAGATTTAAATTCAATCTGATATCGCTCTGCTATATAATTAGCAACAGCAGATATATCCCACTGGTTTTTATTGATTAACCATTGGACAATTTCCTCCCGTTCTTCTGGCTTAAGCTGTCCCTGCGAGCCTTGATGATTTAAGAGCAATCCTTCAATTCCATACAACGCATAATTGATTTTCCACTTACTGATAAATGGAGATGATACTCCCAAAATTGTTTGAATAGTTTCGCGACAGAGCCCTTCAATTAGCATCCGAACAGAAGACAGCTCTTTTTAGTTCTCTTGGGTCGGGATTGCCGGCAATAAAATTTTCGAGTTCTAATAAACCTTGGGCTTCATCTTCTCTAAATTTGTCTGAGGATTTCTCTCGGATCATTTTAACTCCTACTTAGATTTACATCCCTCATTATACACGTTCGAGGATTTACAAATCATTTGCGATCGCTATAGTAGTTGATAGATATGCTAAACTTAATTTTATTGAATTTTGCTTTAAAGTCAAGCTATTTGACTTTAACTGTATGAGAAATTTCACTGCCGTTGTTCAGAAACACCCTGACACTGCTTTATATGTCAATACGGTTTACTTAAGGTCTAACAAGTGATAAACTATATGATATACAAAAAGTAAATCAAGTATAGTGCCGTACA
>NZ_JAUBRK010000158.1:0-2198 GCF_036701825.1 Microcoleus sp. MOSTC5
ATTTTAAACCATCCTAATCTTCCTTCAGTCTTGTCTTATGGTACTTTGGCTGCTTAAAAACTGTCCGGAGTATTGCTCTAAATAGATTGTGTTGTAGCCGTCGTAGAGTTCGCGCTTGAAATCTTTCACTCTCAAGTCAGCGGCAATCGCTGTTTTCTGGATTTCTTCCTCATTCAAAATGTCGCTTGTAGTTGCCTCTAATTGCTTTTGCCGTGCCTCAAATATCGCAGCCTCTTCCTCGTTCTTTCTCTGCTTCACCGATGCTGCACCCGATGCAAAATAACCCGCACCAAAGCTCATTGCACCAATTACGCCGGATGCAGTACGCAACAGCCCCCAGCCTTGATGCAGCTTCACAAACTTAGCATTCTTGGGATACTGTGAACCCGTTACCACAACAGGCGTACAGGGATTTGTAGCTCCATTGCAGTAGCTAACGTGTTTGTCGAAGTACCCGAACAAGCTAAACCCGCTACATCCGATACCCACAATCACACAGGCGATCGCACTTTTCATCGCATCCACCTCCGCAGCAGTGTGACCAACAAAAGCAGCATCACCGCCACACCAACAATCAGGACAAGCTGCCACACTGGGATGAACCCGAAGCCTACGCTTAAAGGCATATTTGCCAGCAGCCACGCCGCATCCCAAAATGCAGCAACAGTGCCGACAATCACTACCAACCCGCTAATCCGCCTCATGGATAGTAAATAAGGCGTTGGGTTTTTCGGTTTTACTACAAACAGAAACCCGGCTACTAAAATCACTGCGACAAGCATTACAGGAGCACCGACAATCCTCGAAACGTGAGCGATGGATAGCCCAACCGCAAACCAAAATCCTTGACCGCAGAAGCTATTTAGGTTTTTGAGAAACCTCAATTGGTCTGATTCTTCTAATTCGGGGAGTTGTGGTTGTTGTGAAGGTGGAGAGACAGGAGGATTTTGAGGTTTGGGGATGAGAAATGGTGGTAACTGCATGGCTACTTCCCTGAGAAATAATCAAAGGCTTTACCGCCCCATTTTTTTAGCCAACCGCTTGCCTTGTTAGCGTTATTGGTAGCACTATTACTAGCGTTATTGGTAGCGTTATTGCTAGCGTTATTGGTAGCGCTGCTGGCAGGACTCAATTGCGGGCTACTCGATGATGACAAACCGTATTTCCCACGAGTACCGTAAGCAAACAAGTCTTTTATCCTATTTCTCTCTTCGCTTTTTGCCTCGATAGCTGCTTGTCGCTCCGCATAGTTTGCTGCTTCTTTGTCAGGTTTTTGGGATAGCGCCTCTTTTTGGCGGACTAATCTGTTAGCTACGATCTGAAGAGAAATCTGAAGGTCGTATTCCGCTAAATCACCGTAATCGATAACTTCTTGGTCGAGAAGTCTGACGCCAACATCCGAATCTTTGGCTAGCTTTTTGGTATTAGCCTGCCAACCTTTCCACGCCAAGAACACGTCGAGCGTGGCTCGATCGATCTTTTCCATGCCCTTGGCACCGGCTTTGACGCATCGGGCTACAAACTCGTTGTATTTGACAACGCCGTCAATATAATCGCTGACGTGTTTTTCTAGTTTGTCGAGGTTTGCAATCAGGAACTTGATTTCTTCAACCGAATCTACGAATGCCCCCAATTCTTCCTCGGACATCCCCGCAAACGCTGATGGGTCGAAACCGTAGTATCCCTGAAAAGTAGTCAACATTTCAGGTGCGCTGGCTCTCCTGAACTTGTGGTTATAATTTTATCTAATCAGAGAAGCAAGCTAATACGCGATTCCTGAAATTATTAAAATTAGAAAAGCCATATCCTTGGCGCATTATCAACTTAATTCGATTGTTGATTCCCTCCATAACTCCACTTGTTGTGCGATTCATAAAGTAGTTGCAAATACCCTCAAAATGATTTTCAATCGTTGATGCAGATTCTCTAAAAAATACTTGTGCATGATTTAGCCATTCTTTAATTTTTGCCTGCCCTTTTTTGACGGTCAAATTAGTCTCATATATTTCTCTAAATTTTTCTTTCATCTCATACGCAATTCTCAAGCATTCTGATTTACCTAGTGCCATCTCTAATTTATCAATCTGAAGAGGATTCAAATTTATTCGATTACTTAATAATAAATATTTACTTTGCCTATCTGTTATTCCGGCTGCTCTGCGTAATTTATTCAAGTCTTTATTAACTACTTTCATCAC
>NZ_JAUBRK010000088.1:0-24819 GCF_036701825.1 Microcoleus sp. MOSTC5
CCCTCTCCCCCTCTCCCCCCGCGAGGCTTTCTTTTTCCCAGCGGAAACAGTACCCGCAGACAAAGCAGTCGATCGACTCAGCGCCGAACTCATCTGTCCCTATCCTCCAGGAATACCAGTCCTGATGCCCGGTGAAATTATTACCCCAGCAGCCGTTGACTACCTGCAACAAATCCTGGCTGCCGGCGGAAAAATTACAGGTTGCAGCGATCCCGGCCTCCAAACACTCAAGGTTGTGCGACAGTAAATATTAAGGCTTGGGGGAAATGCGGAGAATTTCTACTTCTTCCGCGAGTTCCAACTTCGGTCTTGCTTCAATCAAAAATCAAAAATCAAAAATAGAACTATGCTTTGGCCCTACGTCACTCCAGGCATTCCCGATGACTTATTTGAACGTTTACCGGGAATTCCCATGAGTAAGCGAGAAGTCCGACTGCTGTTAATCTCCCACCTGAGGCTGAAAGCAGATTCAGTCGTGTGGGACATCGGTGCAGGTACTGGTACGATCGCCGTAGAAACAGGTTTGCTGTGTCCCAAAGGTCGGATTATTGCCGTCGAAAGGGACGAAGAAGTAGCAAGCTTGATTCGCAGAAATTGCGATCGATTCGAGCTCAACAACGTAGAAGTCATAGAAGGCAGTGCCCCGGAATGCCTGGAAAAACTGCCTCAACCCCCCCACCGAGTCTGCATCGAAGGAGGTCGCCCCATTAAAGCCATTCTCCAAGAAGTCTGGCGGTACTTGCAACCCCACGGTAGAGTTGTCGCCACAGCCTCGAATTTAGAGAATCTTTATGCCCTTTCCGAAGGGTTCGCCGAGTTGCAAGTCCGCAACATCGAAGTAGTCCAGTCCGCCGTCAACCGCTTGGAGACTCGCGGCCTGAGTCAAACCTTTGCCGCCGTCAATCCCATATTTATTCTCAGCGGCGAAAAGCTGGATTAGAAGTTAGTTGACAGTTGACAGTTAACTTTAACCTGGTTCCTCGGCAGAGCCTGGGAATACATACCCAATGCCCCATGCCCTATGCCCTATGCCCATTCCTAAATGTAATTCTTAATCTTTTTTAAGTTCACTTAACCTTCATACTTAAGAATAGGGGCCACCATAGCTGGATTGACCGCCTGACTTGAGATATTGGATAACGGATGGGGGATAAGGGTTATTTGTGCAAGGGATCAACTCGTGCTCTAGAAAAATCCAAAATCTCAAATCCAAAATCCAAAATCTAAAATCTAAAATCGAATGACCCGCCGCCGTCTGCAAGAGAAATTCATTTATGCCTTGGTCTCGTATCCTCAGTGGAATAGTTGCGATCGCCCTTGCTTTGGGAATGATTATTATGGGGGGATGGTACTTCACCCTCGGCTTTGGAGTCATCGTCTACCTAGGTCAATTGGAATATTTTGAATTAGCCAGGGCTAAAGGCATTGCACCCGCTGCCAAAACTACCTTAGCCGTCAGTCAAGGGCTATTAATTACTGCCGCCTTAGCACCGGAACTCGTAGATGCCATGTTCCCTCTAGCGGGAACCTTAATCTGTTTCTACCTGTTATTCCAACCTAAATTATCGACGATCGCCGATATTGCCGCTTCAGTTTTAGGATTGTTCTACGGCGGTTATTTGCCCAGCTATTGGGTACGGCTGCGAGTCGGCCTCGACCCAGCCAATCTTGCTACAACCCAACTTTCGCAAGCAGTAGCAAGCAATTTGCCGGTTAACATTTACCCGTCCCCGTCTTGGACAAATTCCAGCCATATATCTTTAGGATTGACTTCGCTGCTGCTGGCTTTCTTCTGCATCTGGGCCGCTGACATTGGGGCTTATTTTGTCGGCAAATTCTTCGGTCGCACTAGCCTGTCCCACATCAGCCCCAAAAAAACCGTTGAAGGTGCCGTATTTGGAGTTTGCGGCAGCATCGCCGTGGCCGCCGCTGGGTCTTGGTATTTACACTGGCCGGGGTGGCCGTATACTGGGGCTGCTTTTGGTTTGTTGATTGGCGTTGCTAGCTTGTTGGGAGATTTAACTGAGTCGATGATGAAGCGAGACGCCGGCGTTAAGGATTCGGGACAGTTGATCCCCGGTCACGGCGGCATTCTCGATCGCACCGACAGTTATGTTTTTACCGCGCCCCTAGTCTACTATTTTGTCACTTTACTGTTGCCCGCGATCGACTCTTACTTGATCGCCCGCTAATTGGGAATTGCGAATTGGGAATTGAGAATTGGGAAGGGGGAATTTGGCATTGGGAATTGGGAATTGGGAAGTGGGTATGTATTCCCAAGCTCTGCGTGGAAGGTTAAAGTCAACAGTCAACAGTCAACAGTCAACAGTCAACAGTTAACTAACTAAGGCAAAACTCTAATTCCTCCTCGACAAATAATCTCCCCCGGACTCAAAATCAATTCTTCAATCTCAACTTCCGGTCCAAAATCAATTTTAAAACCATTGAAATCACTGCTCTTTAATTCTCCATCCATTTCGATTTCTGGTGCTTCAAACATCAATTCGCGACCGCTGGCCATCCGCAAACCCGTCCGCAATACCAAAGGAATTTGCCTACCGCCAGCGCGCAAAATTGTCGCCGAAAGCGTTAACAAACCCGCCTCAATAGCAATCTGCGAATTTTGCAACTTCAGCGACTGTTCCCTATCTGTCAGCGGCAGCATTGGCAGCAAAAATTCGCTCAAAGCATCAGCAAGCAAAGGCGCTTTCAGCGACGCATTCAAATCCGCTTGACTGAGCCTCAAAACGCCTGTCACGGGAACGGATTCCAGGAGGCGCAGGGGTTGGCCTTTGAGAGCTTGACCGAGGTTGATGCGAATGCCGCAGCCCTCTATCGCAACTTCAGTTAGGTGTAGTCCTTTATACACAGCACCGCGAGCGGCAGCCGTGACTTTGGGGATCGCACCGCTGAAGATTTGTCGATCGCTCCCCTCAATTTTCACCTTCAAGTCGTCCACCTGCTGAACTTGCGATCGCAGCCACAACTGCACCGCCGGAGACAGCACCGCGCTCGCGATCCGGCTGCCTTGACTCGGCGAAGGTCTCCCCAGCTCCTCGCCGAGATTAACAGTCCCACCATAGCCAGCAGCGCCATCTCTATTGTCAAATTGATGAGAGTTTCGATCGACAGTCATAAATAATTTCAGAATATAAACCTTAATATTCAAGCACAGAAATTTAACTAGAACTTGCGCGTTCGGCCTCAAAAACCCCTTTGATTCACAGATATATCGCCGTAAACCTGCAATTTTTATAAGAAACCGGGTTGATGAGCGCAACTCCTATTAACTCCAAAACCAAGCAGAAATCTCGCCTCAGCAACGCCAGAAGCAGAAAAATTATCACCCTTTCCCCCCTTGGGATCTTTCCTTAGTTCGCGAGTTGTGCGATCCCCAGGAAAAATTTGCGATCGAGCGTATAAATTTAACCAGCAGTACGGGATTTATGGTAGTGTTGGTTTAGGGTCTGGTCAGACCCACACCTCTAAAACCAGTCGCAAACCAACGGTGCAAGCCTGTTCCTGCGGCGAGTCTTTTCCTCGTAGTTTTTGCGCAACATTCAGGGTCATGCCATCAGGACAATTCTTACAGGGCCTAACGCCCCCTAAGGATTGGTCGAGGATTATAATTTATTCCCAAGCAGGAATTGAGCATTCCTAGTAAGGTTAATCAATTAACCTTGTCGTGTTTCCTCCCCCACCGCTCGCTCGTTGGGGGTTTCCACACTCCCGTCATGTCAGATGAAAGGCTGCAAAAAATCCTCGCCCAGTGGGGCATTGCCTCTCGCCGTCTTGCAGAACAGATGATTGTAGCTGGACGAGTCCGAGTTAATGGCAATATTGTTCGCTTAGGAGAAAAAGCAGATCCCGATCTGGATCTGATCGAAGTCGATGGAGTCCCGGTAAAACCAACGGATCGACCGTCACAGGTTTATCTGTTGCTCAATAAACCGGCAGGCGTCGTTTCTACTTGCAGCGACCCCAGAGCCCGATCGAAAGTTCTCGACTTGCTGCCGCCCCAACTGCGCTCGGGTCAAGGCATCCACCCCGTAGGACGCTTAGATGCAGATTCCACCGGTGCCCTCTTGCTCACCAATGATGGTAAGCTGACATTTTGTTTGACCCATCCGCGTCACTCGATCGCCAAAACTTATCAGGTTTGGGTTCTCGGCGATCCCCCGGAACCCATACTGGAAGCGTGGCGTCACGGCATTATCTTGTCAGGCAGAAAGACTTTGCCCGCGAAAGTGAGAGTTCTCGATCGCGCGCGAGACAAAACTCTGTTAGAAGTCATTCTATCAGAAGGCAGGAACCGACAGATTCGGCGAACAGCCGAGCAGTTGGGATATCCCGTGGTGGGGCTGCACCGCACAGCGATCGGCCCGATTCAATTGCAGCGGCCCGAATTGCCAATATTGCCACCGGGCTGCTACCGACCCCTAGAAGATTCGGAAATTATTTATTTATGGAATCTAGTCAACCTAACATCAATAAGCGTGCCAGTAAAATCCCAGGAGCACAGCATATGACAAAGAATTTATTGTTTTTATTCTTCAAAACAACTAAGAAGAAACTGCACTCCCAAGAGCCAGAACCAGCTCAGAAGAAGCTAGCGGAAATAGGGGCTCAACTCCGCCAGTACCGCGAACAGCAGTCGATTTGTTTGGACAAAGTAGCTGTGGTAACAATGATTCGGCGGAATCTGCTGCAAGCGATCGAAGACGGTCAACTCGACCAACTTCCCGAACCCGTCTACACTCAGGGTTTGATCAAGCGCTACGCTGAAGCAATGGGTTTGGACGGAACTCAGTTTGCCGACTTTTTCCCGATCGAACCGCCAGCCCGATCGAGAACCAAGCTCTCCTGGCAAGATGGGCCTCAGTTGCGCCCGATGCACCTCTACCTCTTTTACACATTTCTAATTATCTGTTCGGTCAATGTCTTATCTCAGTTGATGGGCGGTTCTGTGACCGCTAAAAACGGTGCGGGAGCCAAAGAACTAGCGCTTGGCCAGCAAGAACAAGCACGTTTAGCTGCTGAGGGATCGAGCGCCTCACAAAATCAGAAACCGGATAGTTACGCCGCTGTGGAAGCAGCAAGAACAGGTCAAAATTTAGATAAATCTGGCAATAAACCAGTGATGGTTAGCGTCACTTTTAAAGCCGAATCGTGGATGCAGGTTGAAGTCGATGGCAAAACAGAGTTTGAGGGAATTTTGCCTTCAGGAACTGTACGCACCTGGCAGGCTCAAAAGCAATTGGTAGTTGTAGCTGGTAACGCCGGCGGGGTAATGGTTGCCGTCAATAACGGACAAGCCGAACAACTCGGAGTTCCTGGAGTCGTCAAAGAAGTAGTTTTTAAAGCAGACGACCTCAAGCCTGCAACACCGCCAAAAAATGAAGGGTAAGTGTTAATGGGTAATCGGGAATAGGTAATGGCTGGCAGTCCAGGGCTTTTAATTAGAATGTCCGTCTTTATTCACTCATTACCAATTACCAATTACCCATTAACAATTACAAATTAGATCGATTTCGGTTGCATCGGAATAGTCAAATCCAGTCAACAGTCAACAATCACGGATGAATGGTGCAAACGGAATCGATCTAATTCATCTGCGTTAATCTGTGTTAATCTGCCCTCATCTGCGGTTAAAAAAAGTTAATTTCTCGGGTCGCAGATGACAATCGATTGACGCTGATTCACGCAGAGAGCAAGAAGAGAGATAGGAATAATTCTGATGCTAACAGATTGGATATTACCCATTAACAATTACCAACTACCCATTCCAGACGATCAATTTTTATTTGGAGCGCGACCGGAGATGTAAGTCATGGTTTTGAGCCGATCGCCCACTTCCCAATTCAAAGCTTCGGGTCGATACCGCCAGCCCCAATTTCCCTCTGCTTTCCCCGGAAAATTCATCCGCGCGTCCGTAGCCAAACCCAACAAATCTTGATACGGCACAATTGCCATATTAGCAACAGACATCCAACCCATGCGGATTAAAGACCAGTGAATTCCTTGGGGATCGATGCAGCCAAAATAACGATAAACCTCATCTCTTTCGTAGTGTTGCAGTTGATTGAACCATCCCACAGTCGTGTCGTTGTCGTGAGTGCCGGTGTAAACTACGCAGTTGCGATCGTAATTGAAAGGCCAAAAAGGATCGTCCGATCCAGCGCCGAAAGCAAACTGCAAAATCTTCATTCCTGGAAACTCGTATCGATCGCGCAAAGCTTCTACTTCTGGAGTAATTACCCCTAAATCCTCAGCGATAATCGGCAAGTTACCAAACTTCTCGTTAATTACATCCAACAAAGCTGTTCCCGGCGCTTTAATCCACTCTCCGTACATCGCAGTTTCTTGTCCGCGTTTCACCGCCCAGTAAGCCTCAAATCCTCGAAAGTGGTCGATCCGAGTCACGTCTACATAAGCGAAAATCGCTTCAAAACGCTGCACCCACCACTCGAAATTATTTGCTTGCAACTTCTCCCAATTGTAGACGGGGTTGCCCCACAATTGACCTGTACTGCTGAAGTAATCAGGGGGAACTCCGGCCATTAAAGCTGCTTCTCCGGTGGCTTCATCCAAGCAGAATATTTCTGAATGAGACCACACATCCGCGCTGTCGTGAGCTACATAAATCGGAATGTCGCCAATAATTTTAATATCCCGCAGGTTGGCATAGCGTTTCAACTCCGTCCACTGGCGAAAAAACTCAAACTGGACGTATTTGTAGTAATAAATCTCAGCACTTAGCTGCTGGCGCCACTTCTCTAGCGACTCGGGTTCTCGACGGGCAATTTCTGGTTCCCAATTGTTCCAGCTAACACCGCCAAAGTTGTCTTTTAGTGCCATAAATAAGGCGTAATCTTCCAGCCAACTCTCTTTGCTTTGGCAAAAAGCTGAGAATTCTTTTTGCTGGATCGGCGATGCTTTGGCTTGGAAGTTTTCGCAAGCTTTTTTGAGCAAAGGCACTTTCAGGGCGATCGCCCGCTCGAAGTCTACATAATCGAGCGGAAATTCTGGTAAATTAGCGAAGTCTTCATCGGCGAGCAATTGGTCGTCCCGCAGCAGTTCTGGGTTGATCAGCAGCGGATTTCCCGCCATTGCTGAATAGCACGAATAAGGAGAATTGCCGTATCCTGTCGGCCCCAGCGGCAATACCTGCCAGTATTGCTGGTCGCTCTCTACTAAAAAGTCAATAAAGCGATATGCTTCTATTCCCATGTCCCCAATGCCAAATCGACTGGGAAAGGATGTGGGGTGGAGTAGAATGCCGCTCGATCGGGGAAAAAGCATAATCTATCTAAAGATATAGGAATTAAACATTGACAATTTGACCGATCTTCCCTACAAGTTAAACTTCGCAGTTTTTAGGGCGATTGTCAGGGCAAATACTTTTGTGATTGTCTCATATTTTCTGCGGGAACGTGCTTGCCAAATATTTGTTTTGGGTTCTACTCACAAGTGTAGAGGAAAGCCCAAAACATCAAAATCAGGAGTTACGCGATCGCCTCGCGAATAAACCGGGTTCTTGTACCGGGGAGCGCCTGCTGCAAAGACGTATTTTGGTCAATTGCACCCGGTTTATGGCTAACTTTTTAAGATAACTTTTCTTTTGCTTTCGCCCCATCTCTCTGCGGCCGTAAATTGCCCGCTTGCCAAAAATCAGCCATCAGTTAAGCAGAGCCAATGCACAAATCAGCCGGCTGTTTTTGTATCTCAATAAACAGTCGGCTGCGGGATTACCTGAAAAGAGGCTGAGTTTAAGCTTGCTTGTTCAACAATTTCTGCACTTGTTTGAGAGCTATAGTGCCGACGTTGTACGCAGCCCAGCCACCAGCCAACAAGACGGGCAGCAATACTATTAGTATGCGGAAGTCAAAATCCATGAGTTCTCCTCCTAAAGTTTTTTAACAAATTCTCATAATCTATTTGTATCTCATTTTGTCGCCATTCTCCTGAGTCTTTAACCAAATATTGTCGCCTTTGAAAGTTGCTCCGCCGGCAGCCGGATACGCAGGAGGACATCGCTCGGGAGGAATTGAGATCGAAACTCACTCTTGGGCGGGCGATCGACATTCGCTGCACCAATTATCCCACAATCTGTTTCGCAATCCCTTCCACCACCTTAGTTAGAGGATCTTTAGGGAAGTGCAGGGCAAACACCCCCTTGCTGGCGAGAAGCATCATCTTGTCGCTGTGGGGCAGCACCCCTGCAACTGGGATGTTGTAAATACTCTCTACTTGCTGCTTCAAATCCTCGAAATCTAGAGATTCTGGGGCTTTGTTGATCGTCATCAAAATCTTGGGAACTTCTAATTTGCGGGCCACATCTACCGTGACAGCCGTTCCCTGAAAATCTTGCTGATCCGGACGCAGAATCAACAGCAGGATGTCGGAAATGGTGATGCTGAGGAGGGTTTCTTCGTTGAGCCCCGGGTGCGTGTCGATAAATAGGTAGTCTAAGTCCAGAACCTCGATCAGTTCTTGAAAGCCGTCGGTAAGCAGCCCCACATCGTAGCCTTCGCGCAAAACTCGCGCTATCTCGCCTGCTTTAATGCTTGAAGGAATCAGGTAGAGGCTGCCGTTACTGGCTAATTTTGGCAGCAGCGAACTCACATTGTAGGCCGTATCCGCCATCGGACACCGGCCCCACAGGTAATCGTTCAGGCAGCGATCCATGTTGCTTTCGCTGAAACCGAACAGCACGTGAATCCCGGGCGATTGAATGTCTGTGTCTACAATGGCGACCCGCTTGCCGCCGCGAGCGATAATAGATGCCAGGTTTGCTGTCGTGTTCGATTTGCCAGTTCCGCCCCGGTAAGAGTGGACAGAGATGATTTTGGACATGATCTGCGTATGAGGGTAAGAAACGGCGAGAACCCATTATGATGCAATTCTCGATGCAGTCGAGTTCTCTGTCATTCTTCCTTGTCCCCCAAATCCTCCTTGTCTGTTAAACTATCCATTTTTTCATCTTTTATCCTCTTTTCTGCGCCCCTGCGCTGCCGCATTTGTTTGGCTTTGGCTTGCAAATCGCTGAACTCGTCATCGGGTTTGGTTTCGGCTGAACTAGCACCCGAACAGGCATCGCTCGGGGTAACCGTTTTTGAGCCGCTTTCCGATTCAGTCACGGCGGCGCGCTGCTTCTGCTGTGTGGCTTTTTCCTGCAACTGAGCTAAGTATTCATCTGCCTGACTTTGCCCTTTGGCAAGCTCTGCGTTACTAGGAGTTATTTCTTGGGGATCGCAAGGTGCTTTTTCAGAGGTTTCTTGTTTGCTAATCCTCAGTTTATCTTTCTTTTGCTGCAATTCTTTAAAGAAATCAGATTCTGTGATTTCTGCGACTTGCTGGTCTTTTTTGGCTTGGTCTATTTCGATTTTGAAGACTTGTTTTACTCGATCGCTAATTGCTTTCCCGTATCCGGCTTTATTAAATCTGTCTGCTGATACTATGCTGCCGCCAGTTAGGATTAATGCTAAGGCTGGCGCTGCCACAGGCACCCACCCTCCCAACAGAAAAATCCCAAAGCTAATCGCGCAACACCCAGACAGTATTGCTGCGAATGTCACCGCCAACCGCACTGGGTGAGCCATCCGCGATGCCAAGGTTCCTCCCACAATTGACCATGCCGCAATCCACAAGATTTCTCCCCATTCCGGCCAAAACCAAAACATCGGTCTGTTGTCTAAAACTGTACTCAAAATTTGGCTGACTACTTGTGCGTGTGCCACGATACCCGGCATGAATTGCTTGCTTTGCTGTCGCCCACTGTAAGGAGTATAAAAGAAATCTTTAACGGTTTCTGTGGTATAACCGATGAGCACTATTTTACCTTTAACTAAATTCGGGTCAACTTTCCCTTCTAAAACATCCGTAATTCTGACTTGGTTTGCCACCTGCTGCCTCGAACGATAGTTAATTAATATTTGATATCCTCTGGCATCGGTATTTCTGTATCCTCCGTCATTGCTTTCTAATTTTTTTAATTGGGTTTTTCCCAGCCATAAAGATTGATCTGGTGCCAGTTTGGGAGAGATTTTTTGTCCTTGCAGGTAGCGGAGTGCTAGCTGAAGGTTGAATGAAAATAAAACTTGAGAATTGTCATTACAAAGATGTTTTTCCACCGAGGATTTGCCCTCTATTGTCGGCGGTTTCATAAATAATAAAGCTCTGCGGAGTATGCCGCCCGGATCGACTCCGAAATCTGCAAATCCTACCCGGTTTTGTGGCAGCCCCGGCGCAGGTGGAGAACCGGGATTGTCCGGGCTTCCGTCGGTAACTAAACATACTCCAATAATTCGATCGCTTTTTTGTAAAATTTTGGTTAATTCCTGGCGCCCGTCTCCTAAAGGTACGTCTCGCAGTACATCTAAACCGATGACTGCCGGCTGCATTTTTTCGAGTTTTTGTAATATTTCAGCTATTTTGCGATCGGATATCGGCCACTGTTTCAATTTCTGAATGTCTGCTTCGGTAATCCCCACAACTAACAAGCGCGGGTCTGGCTTTTCGTCGGAACGCCACCTCAGCATTTGATCGTAAGCGCTTAATTCTACTGGAGCGAGTATTCCTAGCTGTCTGGCCCCGATCAAGGATAATGTTACTGCCGCGCTGGCAATTAATACAGACCTAACCAATGCTAGTGATGGTTTATACATTTGACTCAATTGAGCCGCTGCCGATCGAATTTTGTTAGATATTTTAGTCATTATCCCAGCATAAAAGTTTGACTCGTTTCTGGAACAGCAGTTGTTTCGCCTTTGCCCCCTACCGGAGACTTCCTCCATCTTAGAACACCGGGAAACTCCGACCGCTTTTTAACAAAATTTTACAGTTTACCGCGATATACTGTATGCAATTATACTGGGAACCTAGGTGGCATGATTTTTCGGACGGAGAATCCACTTGCCGATCGAATTAATTAATGTTATTGATGATATGTCAAGGTTCCAATTGTGTATCTGCGCCCTCGACTAGCCGCTCAAAATATTTGTCGCCATCAGCGAATGTCTGTGTTTGCAATATTATAGTGAAAGGTACAACAAAATGAAACGTTTTCTACATCGGGCTACACTTGCGGTCGCCGTATCTGCGATCGCAGCTACCGTCCCCAGTTCACTTGCACCGATGCGGGCACAATCCCAGCCGCTTCTGCTGAGTCAAAATGTTAATTTCCAGCCTCCCGACGTAACAGCCCCCGGCAGCCGACAAGGAGGGACACATCGCGGCAGCAAGCTTTGTCCGGCGGGTTTATCTATTACTCCTTTAGTGCCTCCAACTAATATCGGTTTAACCGTAACAGAGTCTCCCACCATTTTTGTCTATGTTCCTCAAACGTCAGCAGAAATAGAGTTTACTTTGTTGAACGACAACGAGGACAAAGTTATCTATGAAAAAACTTTTAAACTTGACAAATCCGGGATTGTGGGAGTGAGCATTCCTGCCACGGGCAACAACAAATCCCTTGAAGTTGGTAAGCGATACGTGTGGTCGTTTTCGATGGTTTGCGACCCCCAAGACCGATCGGCAGATTTAGTTGTTAAAGGGTTCGTGCAGCGAATTGAACCGCAGGCAACTCTCAAGAGTGATTTGGCAAATCCCGACCCGATGACTAGGCTCAACGTTTACGCTAAAAATGGGATTTGGTACGAAACTCTCGCTACTTTAGCCCAAATGCGACGCCAGACACCGGGGGATGCGAGGCTGACAGCCAAGTGGACGCAATTATTGCAGTCCCAAGGACTGGAATCAGTTGCAACTCAACCGCTGGTTGGCCCTCTTTAAATCTCGCTATTTCTTGAAGTTTTGTCGGTCTTCCGATTGCGATGTAAAAATTGACAAATTTACCCGATCGCGCGAGGTTTAAACTCCGGCTTAACAGTAGAGATGCGATCTATAATATCTCTACAAGTTGGTGAAAAAATGAAACGTTTTCTACATTTTACTGCACTGGCGATGGTTGTATTTGCGATCGCCGTTACTCTCCCCAGTTTGGTTTCACCGATGCAGGCTGTGCCTGCACCAATTCTGCTGAGTCAGAATGTTAATTTTAAACCTCCAGATGTCACAGCCCCCGACAACCGACAAGGAGGGACGCATCGAGGCTGTCAGTTGCGCGAAGGTTTATCAATTACTCCCTTAATACCTGAAAGCAATATTGGTTTAACGCTAACAGAGTCGCCAACCTTTTTTGTATATGTTTCTCAACCTGCGGCTCAAGTAGAGTTTGTTTTGCTAAACGAAGATGAATCCGAAGTAGTCTACGAAACTACTATCAAAAATGACAAAGCCGGAATTGTTGGAGTTAGCATTTCTGAGAAAGACAAGACAAAAAATATTGAGGTTGGTAAGCGATATGTGTGGTCGTTTGCACTAGCTTGCGATCCTCTAGAGCGTTCCGGAGATTATATTGTTAAAGGATGGATTCAGCGAATTGAACCCCAGGCAACTCTCAAGAGCGATTTGGCAAATCCAGACCCGAGGGCGAGGCTGATTGCTTATGCTAAAAATGGGATTTGGTACGAGACTCTTGCTACTTTAGCCCAAATGCGGCGCATCGCACCCGATGATTCGCGACTGACGACCGAATGGACACAATTGTTGCAGTCTCAAGGACTAGAATCGATTGCCGCTCAACCGCTAGTTCAGTCTTTTTAATAACGACTCTTCACCAATCATTGGTGAGTGTGTGCATACTCAATTCTTCAATTCTTCAATCCAGTGACCGAAAGCAGCCAGGGTACAAGCCCCCGTATTTATCCTGGCACAACCAAAAAATAGTATCAGATAACAAGTCCCCGGATTAATCCGTGAGATAGCTTTCTTCAATTCTCCAATTGTTCAATTCTTCAATCCAAAATCCAAAATCTAAAATCTAAAATCGATTGATGGCTAATAACTTTCCGACAATTCTGGCTCTTGATTTTGACGGTGTAATTTGTGACGGACTAATCGAATATTTCCAAACTGCTTGGCGTACCTACTGTCAAATCTGGAAACCAGTCGAAACAGTGCCCGATCCAGATTTAGCTTTGAGTTTTTACCGAGTGCGGCCCGCCATCGAAACTGGTTGGGAAATGCCGCTGCTGATCCGCGCACTGCTGACAGGAATTACGGAAGAGCAAATTTTGCTGGAGTGGCCGAATATAGTACCGCATTTATTGACCGAAAATAATTTGAAAGCGCAGTCTGTCGGCGCTATGTTGGACGGATTGCGCGATAATTGGATTGCTGAGGATTTAGCTGGGTGGCTGTCTTTGCACCGCTTTTATCCAGGGGTAGCCGATCGCTTGCACTCCTTGCAGGAGAGTTCGTCGGTGAAAGTGGCGATCGTCACTACAAAGGAAGGTCGTTTTGTCCGAGAACTTTTGCAGCTAGCAGGCGTACAAATGCCGTCAGAGTTGATTTTCGGTAAGGAATACAACAAGCCAAAACACCAAATTTTGCGGGAGTTTTTGGCTGCGTCTGCCAAAGATTCGACTATTTGGTTTGTGGAAGATCGGTTAAAAACTTTGCTGTCGGTGAAGCAGCAGCCGGATTTATCTCAGGTGAGGTTATTTTTGGCTGATTGGGGTTACAATACTTTGCCCGAACGGGAATCTGTAGCCCAAAATCCACCTGTTCAATTGCTTTCTCTGTCGCAGTTTGCCGGAGATTTTGCCGATTGGCTGCCGAGCGAATGTTGATGTTCAATTTATTGGCAGGTGGGATTTTTTTTGTTTTTCAAAGTCAAAAAATCTTACAAAATTTTACATCTTTTTTGTTGACTTTTGCGGCGGAGACATGGTATTTTAATATAATCGGATGGTGGAAAAAATAATATTCTTCCCACCATCCGATTATAAAATAAATATAACAAAAATTACCCAAAAAAGCAAGAATATCGACAAAAATAATGTTTTTTTGATCGACTCTTGGAGGTACTAATAACCTCAAAAACTGGTTTTTTTGCTATTTCTGCGGGCCCGTACGAAGTATTTTAGTTTATCAAACCGCGTGTATGACAAATAACCAAGCTTCGGAACCCAAAAATTGAAAAGTGTTTTGATAATTTCTCAGCTTGAAAGCTTTCTAATATTGAAACTTAAAACCAATGCTCGATTTAACTAAAGCAGCCAAGGCAATGCAGGGAATGAGCCAACATTTGAATGTGGAAGCTCACGCGGCTCGCCAGCGTTTGGAAGTGGCTCAGAATTTGCTGGTAAAGGCTGCAGCGGAACAGGGAAAATTGGTGGAATTGCAAGAGAATTGGCGCGATCGCACTTTATTTAATGCTGCCACGCCGATCGAGCCATTGTCCGATCGCACCTACATCACCGCACCCCCCGCCGCTCACACAGTCTTTGCCACAGACGGCTCGCAAATTTCCCCCAACCATCACGAAATAGCCTACTGCTACTTGCTAAACGTCGGCACAGTCATGCTGCACTACGGGCAAAGCCGCCACCCAGTTTTAGACAGCGTACCCGAGGTTTTCTACAAACCCGAAGACTTGTACGGTTCGCGACAGTGGGGAATTAGAACCGAAGAATGGATGGGATACCGGCGAGCAGTTTCCGAAGCAATTGCCTTAGCAGAAATGGGCTGCAATTGGGCAAAAGTTAACGACAATCAATTGCCCGCGCCAGCTTTAGCAATGGTAGACGGTTCCCTGATTTATTGGTTTTTGGAACAGTTACCCAGCGAAGCGCGCGACCAAATTTTGCTGCCAATTTTAGAAGCTTGGGACAAGTTGCGTTTAGCAGGAATTCCGCTGTTAGGATACTTAAGCGCTTCTCGCAGCAGCGAAAGCTTATCTTTTTTACGGTTTGAAGCTTGCACCCACGAAGTACCAGACTGCATGACAAATTGCCCGAACGTCGGATTTGCCGCCACAATTTCTTTCGCCGACAAAGCACCTTGTCAAGAATTTGAACCCTTGCGGGATGCCATCTTGTGGGCAACAATCCTGTCACCGGGACAAAGAAGCCCTTTGTGGAAATCGCAAGCTCGAATTTTAGATTTGTACGGTCTTAATTCCGTCTATTTCTGTTACGTTCACGTTGGCACAGAAATTGCTAGAATAGAAGTGCCGGAATGGGTAGCACAAGATAAAGCACAGCTAGATTTAGCATTAGGAATGATGCTGGCTCAAGTACACAAAGGCGGCGGGTATCCGGTGACGCTAGCAGAAGCTCACAATCAAGCGGTAGTCACGGGGGGCGATAGAAGTCGCTTTTTCGCTTTGTTAGAGCAGCAAATGATTAAAGCAGGCTTAAAAAATGTGGGAATTTCTTATAAGGAAACACGGAAGCGCGGCAGTATTGCTTGAAGTAATAAGTAGAGTAATCTGGGACGCAGAAACCGGGTTTTTACGCAAATACTGCATTTAAGCCTTTAACGCAGATAAAAAACCCGGTTGCTTTGGTATTGCTGCGTAAGTTATGTAGAGTTAAAATAAAGTTAAAAATGTTATATGCCAATAGAACTAATTATCTTAATTGCTTCGTTACTTGTATCTTGGCTGGTGTTTAATTGGGCTTTTAAAGTATTGAAAGCCAGCATCGGTACAGCGATAGGTTTAGCAGCAATTGTGCTGGCGATGCAGTTATTGTTTGGCATCGGCCCCAACCAGCTTTTTCAACATATAATTCACCTGCCGGAAACCATAGGAAAAATGATTTCGGGCAAGTAATCCGATTTTTGATTTTTGATTTTTTTAAATACCCGGCTTCTTCCAGAAGCCGGGTATGTGGGGATTCCGAGAAGTTTCCTTCTTCCTTCAGATATTAACTTCCCAGCATTTGCAACTTGTACAAACTGGCATATAAACCTTCTTGCTGCAACAACTCTTCGTGGCTGCCAGACTCTACTAACTGCCCGCGTTTGAGCACTAAAATACGATCGACATTTCGGATAGTCGAAAGCCTGTGGGCAATAATAATCGCCGTTCTGTCGGCCATCAAACGCTCTAAAGCTTCTTGAATTAAAGCTTCGGTTCCCACATCCAAACTAGCAGTTGCCTCGTCTAGAACTAAAATACTGGGATTGCGAATAGCGGCGCGAGCAAACGCTAATAATTGCTTTTGTCCCCCCGAAAGATTGGTTCCCCGTTCCCGCAATTGCGTGTCATAACCTTGAGGCAACTGTTCGATTAAACGGGCAACATTTGTCTTTTCTGCTGCTGCTTGAATTTCCTCAATCGAGTAATTTTCTCCCAGGCTAATATTGCTCTTCACATCGCCAGCAAATAGAAAGCCATCTTGGATAATCACTCCTATGTGCCTGCGCAACTCTGCTTGAGGCAAATCCCGAATGTCCACATGATTAACCAGAATCCGCCCTTTACTAGGTTCATAAAGGCGGCAGAGAAGACGGATAATCGAACTTTTGCCCGCACCGGTAGGGCCGACTAATGCTACTTTTTCGCCTGATTTGATGGTGAAATTGAGGTTTTGCAGGACATATTCGTCTTCTTTGTAAGCAAACCACACGTTGTCAAATTGGATTTCTCCAGATTCTGAATTCTGCGATTTGGCATTTTCTCCCCCCCTTAGCTTGGGGAGGTTGGCAGGGGGTGATTGGGGATTGTTAGGCAATAAACGATATTCTGAACTTGCTGGATTTTGATGATTATCTGCCAATTCTCGATCGAACGGAGACAAGTTATAAGCAGTTGCCTCTGGATGTCCAGTTATCAACAACGGTGAATAACCTGCCCTTCTTCCCTCTTCCTTCTTCCTTCTTCCTTCTTCCTTCTTCCCTCTTCCTTCTTCCTTCTTCCCGCTAGTTGGATCTTTAATTTCGATCGGTTCGTTGAGAATATCGCTAATCCGTTCGACGGCGGTAAATCCTGCTTGAATTGCAGTGAATTTCTCAGCAAATTGCCGCAGCGGATCGAAGAGACGCTGAGCAAATAAAATGAATGCAGACAGAGTACCGAAGTTAAGATTACCAGCTAAAACCCTTTGACCGCCCATCCACAAAACCCCTGCGATGGCCACTAAAGCAATCCATTCTAAAGTCGCAGATACGGCTGAGTCATAAAAGATAGTTGTGTCAACGGCTTTAATGTACCGTTTATTGGTGACGCGAAACAATTCTGAGTTGAATCTTTCGCGGCGGAATAGCTGCACTACGCCAATACCAGTCAAATTTTCTTGCAGTTGTGCGTTGAGATCGGAAAGTTCTTCTCTGGTAGTGTAATTTGCTAGGCGATATTGATACTGGAAATAAACTATGACTGCGGTAATTGGTATCATCATCAGCACCAACATTAAAGCTAGTTGCCACTGCATGGTAAACATGAAAATGGCAATTACTAAAATAGAAAATAAATCGCTGACAATGCCGATCGCCCCTGAAGAGAAAACCTCTCCCAAAGCTTCTACATCGCTGGTGAGGCGAGTCATAAGTTTGCCTACAGGAGTGCGATCGAAAAATCTCACTGCTAGCGATGTGACGTGTGTGAACAAATCATTTCTAATATCTGTAGTAATTATTTGCCCTACTTTCGTGACTAAATAGCCTTGAAGTGATTGCAGTGCCAATCTAACTGTTATAGTTAGCATGAGCAAAACTGCCAGAAGATTCAATGCCGCAGATAAAGGCAATCCCCGCAATAATTCGTAGGTAGGTTCCGAGCGAATTACCGAAATTGCCTGTCCGATGAGAATCGGTTGAACTGCTCCTGAGACTGCTAGCGGTACTAATAGTGCGATCGAAATAATCAGCAAGCGTTTGCTGCGGGTTGCGTAAGATGCCAACCTCAGAAATAACCGCCAGTCTGTTTCCTGGCCGGATTTGTTTTTGGTGTCTGTTACTGGTGAGGAAATTGTCATCCGATGTTAGATTTTAGATGTTAGATTTTAGATTGCAGAAGCTAGTATTCTGCTAAACTCGCGCGCTTTTGCTGAGAAGATCGAGCTTTTTTTTCGCTGCGCGGCTTGTAGGGCGGGCGGGCGAGATCGGTTCGCTCAGCTTTTAGCAAAAAAGCTGTACAATATAGTCCAACTAATAATTGTAGCAAATAGAGCCAGTCAAATTAGGAAATCTTCTACAGATCCAGCAAATTATTCAACCATACAGCGCTCAGTCACCCATATTTATTACAATTGCGGATACCCGCTACTTGCCACTTTATGCCTTTAGACATAGAGTAGGCCACTGGTTTTATTTGCTGGCTCAAATGCTGGATTTTCAAAATTCAGTTCACTGCATTGAAGAGATTGATTCTACATTTCACCGTCGTCTTAATGAAAGTGTATTAGATTTTGTACTGATAAATTATGCACGAAATAGAGACAGCCCGATTGTATCTGAGACAATTTACGCCTGAAGATTTAGATGAGCTGTACCGCATCTACAGCGATCCGGAAATAATGAAATACCTCACAGGAGTTAAAACTAGAGAAGAAACAGAAATCGCCATTCATACCATGCTCCAACGTTGGGAACAAAACAACTTCGGAATGTGGGCATTAGTACATAAAATAGACCGTAAATTGATCGGTCGCTGCGGACTTGCTTTTCTGGACAAAACAGCGGAAGTTGAGCTTGGCTATGCGATCGACAAAGTTTACTGGAATCAAGGATTAGTCACAGAAGCATCTTTTGCTAGTCTAAACTATGGATTTGAAATATTAAAGTTAGAGAGAATAGTTGCGATCGCACGCCCAGAAAATATCGCCTCGCAGCGGGTGATACAGAAAGTTGGCATGAAATATGAAAAAAATGCTCGTTATTACGAAACTGATGTACTCTATTACTCTATCTCGCGAGAAACCTACGAGTCAAAAGTAATTTTGTAGGGTGTGCATTGCACACCTTACTGCATTTAAATTACTCACATTGCAATTTGTCATTATTGCCTGCAGACAACTACGAAGTTCTTTGCAATTGCTTGTTCACCTTGAGAATCTTCTTATCAAAATACTCTTGTCGGTGTCCCAATCTTTTAGCCACTTCTAACCCTTTTTGATAGGCTTCCAAAGCTTTATCGTAAGCCGTCATCTCTTGATAAACTTGACCGATATTGTCGTAAGCATTCATCAATCCGTAAAAATTGTAAGCCCGCTCTTCTAACAGCAACTGCATTTGATAAATCCGCAAAGTCGGCTCCCACTGCTTTTGCGCTCGGTAAAGCAATGCTAATTTATCCAAAGCTTCGCTAGCCTGAGCATACTGTTGAATGGGGACGGCTAAATTGTAGGCTTCCTGATAGTATTGAGCTGCTAAATTGATTTGACCTATGGTTTGGTAATCGCTGGCGATCGCAATTTTGAGCGGTGGTATAGCGCTGGGATTTTGTAAGTTAAGATACACCGATGCTAGTTTTTCACGGGCGGCGATCGCTTTTAGGGGTTGTTTCGACTGCTGGTAAACGTAGGCCAATTGTCTCAGAGTATCTACCTCAGTTGGAGGAGTTACAGGCTGCGGCGGCGCGCCGTTTCCCGCAACTACAGCAGAATTTTGCACAGCAGAATTAGCAGCAAATAAATCGCGGTTTTCCTGAATTAAAGTAGCCAATTCCTCATACACGGGAGCAGCTTTATCGTAACTCAACCAATTGATGTGAATTAGCCCGATCGCCTTCAAAATCTGACCTTGAGCCAATATATCTTCGTTTTGGCGCGCATTTTCGAGAATTTCTTGGTAAACTTCTACAGTCGGGCCTTTAGCGCGCACCTGCTGAAAAGCCGCAACCAAGGTGGGGAGCAACTCAGTATTAAGTGGTTCTTGGGATTTGACTTCTTTTTGAATTGCTTGCAACCGTTTAGTAATAAGCTGTAGTTCCAGGTTTTTACCGTTAGTCCAAGCAACACTTCCCACCCGACTCAAAGCAGCAATTTCCGCCGCCGGGCCCAGATACCTCCGCAGCCGCAATTCTCGGAACCAAATTTCAAAAGCACCAACCCCATCTCCAGCTTGCAGTTTAGCCGCTGCTTCTAAGTTTAACTCTTCCAAAGCCGCAGTCAGTTCCTCCCGCTGAGTGCTGCTCAAAGATTCATTAGCGGGAGCTAGGGGATCGGGTGTGGTAATTTCTAGAGGATTAGGAGAAAATTGATCGAGGCCTGGTGGATTAGTTTGGGCGCTAGCAATCGAACCAGCACACAGCCACAAGAAAAGCAAGCACCCAATTGGCACAGAACTTCTCATTCTCAAAATTTGGTTGCCGCGATTCGGCATCTTTTCTGGAAACATCAAGTTTTGCATATCTACAAAACGGTATAAATTATGTCACAAAGATGGCACAAAAGCAAACTGTTCAACAAGAGCAACAAAATAAATGTCACCGCACTGAGCAATTATTGGGATTTAAAGACGTTGGGCGCTCGTATTTTACGCTTATTCAGTCTAGCCCTAATTCTCTTAACTGTTTGCACAGCTTGCGCCCCTCCTCCCGCAGTTGCTAGAGACCGCTCTTTTCCAGAAATGTCTCTAGAATTTTTGGGCGAGTACCAATTGCCAAAAATCAATTTTGAAGGAGTACCAGTCGGCGGTTTGTCAGGAATTACCTACGATCCCAAAGGTATTAGTGCAGTCACTTCCAAAGCTTATCGCTTTTACGCTCTTTCCGACGACCCCAGCGAAAACGGAGAAGCGAGATTTTACAGTCTCCGACTCGACCTCACATCAAGTGACCCAGCAAATATTGGCCTGAAAAAAGTTACCGTTGAAGGTGTTACCTCCCTCAAAAAAGCAGACGGTGAAACCTTCTCTTGGGGTTCCATCAATCCCGAAGGCATCGCCCTTTCTCCCCGCAATTCAGTATTTGTCGCTAGCGAAGGCGTTACTCATGTTGGCATCCCTCCTTTTCTCGGTGAATTTGACCTCAAAACAGGGCAAATGCGGGGACAATTGCCGATACCAAAGCGCTATATTCCCGATGCCAGCGATGAAAAACAGCAGCAAGGAGTGGTGGACAATTTAGGTTTTGAATCTTTAACCATCGACCCAGAAACTTTTAGTCCGGGCGGTCTCGATCCCTTTCGTTTGTTCGCAGCTACGGAAGCGCCGTTAATGCAAGATTTAGACCCGGAACAGGCAAGCAAACTCCGTCTTTTACATTATATCATCGTCGATAAAACGCCGCAATTAGTCTCGGAAAATCTTTACAAGCTCGACCAAGTTCCCATGACTATTTTGAACGGTTTAACAGAATTAGTAACTGTCGGTGGCGGTCAGATTCTGAGTTTAGAACGTTCTTTTGGGCTGTCGGGATACAGCGCTAGGATTTATCAAGTAGCGGTTGGGGCGGCTACAGATACTTCGAGAATCCAGAGTTTTAAAGGGCGAGTGGCAATGGTAGAACCTGTTAAGAAAAAGTTGCTGCTAGACTTAAGCGAACTCGGGATTCCGCTATATAATTTAGAGGGAATGACCCTCGGCCCGCGCTTGCCCGACGGCAGCCAGAGTCTAGTTTTGGTCAGCGACGACAATTTTGATGAAGCGCAGAAAACTCAGTTTATCTTGTTGAGTTTAAAAAGCAAAAATTAGGTCAGAAGGGCGGGCTAGAAGCCCACCCCACAAGAAGAAGACTTATTCTTTGTGAAATAAGCCGGAAAGCCTGTTTAGGAAAACAGTCCAATAAACTTCACTCTTTGTGGAACAGGCATCTTGCCTGTTCATAAAAATAGTATAAATGAGGTTAAATCAAATTTATCCAACTATAAAACACCCTAATCATGCCAACTCGTAAGACTTTGCACTTACCAGAAATCGAACTTTCATACCTAGAATGGCAGCCAGAAACAGGGAAAGAAAAAGTTCCGCGTTTGCTGCTGCTGCACGGTTTAGCAGATAGTGCGTGTGTCTGGACTAGCTTGGGCAATTACTTATCCAACCGCTATCATATTGTAGCGCCAGATATGCGCGGTCACGGAGAGAGTAGCAAACCGAAAACAGGCTATACTTTTGAAAGTGCGATCGCAGATTTAGAAGCTTTGATGGCACATCTCAACTGGCCAGACGCCCACATTTTAGGACATTCTTGGACCGGAAAACTAGCACCGATTTGGGCGAGGCAAAATCCCGATCGCTTTTGCAGTATGATTTTAGTAGACCCCATCTTCATCACCAAACTGCCCGCCGCGATGAAAATCACTCTGCCAATTGTTTACCGAAAATTAGACTGTCTCAAATGTGTGGGCCCGTTTGCGACTTTATCCCAAGCAGAAGCAGCAGCAAAACAATCGCGAGAATACGCAGATTGGAGTGACTTGCAGCAAATGGTATTCCAACACCAAATCGAACAAAAATCTGACGGAAGTTGGGGCAGTAAATTTGCGATTGCAGCCCGAAATCAGATATTTGCAGAAGTGATGAAAGTTGCCGGTTTAACTGAAAATATTGATATCGAGACTTTGTTTGTACAGCCGGAAAAAGGCGTAAATCGCATGGCTTGGCAAATGCAGCCATACAATAGATACTTGAAAAATCTTACCGTTGCAAAAGTACCGGGGAATCACTGGTCTTTTTTGACTGAACCGGAAACTTTTAATCAAACTGTGGCAGGTTTTTTAGAGGGCACAAGACGGTGAATTTAGAAATTATCGCACATCGGGGATTTTCGGCGATCGCCCCCGAGAATACTTTAGCAGCTTTTGAACTCGCGATCGCCCGCGGAGCTCATTCGATCGAATTTGACATCCAGCTATCCGCCGACAACGTACCAGTGATTTTTCACGACGCAACATTAGATAGAATAACAGGAGTTTCCGGCAAAGTTAGGGAAAAAACTCTGTCTGAATTGCAGACACTTAATGCGGGAAAATGGTTTAGCGATGAATTTTCACAACAAAAAATTCCTACTTTAAAAGAATCATTAGCTATCCTCAAAAACGTTGACAAATTTCTTTACTTTGATGTCAAGCCGCACTGCGAGTGGTCTGATGCAGATGTCGCGGATTTTGTCAATACTTTGAAGGGCGCAGAGATCCAACACAAATGCGTTATTACTTCCTTTAACGATGGATTTCTGGAACAAGTGCGGCGGCTATCTGACGATTTGGCGATCGGACATATTGTTGCTAATCTAGAAGCGTACAAAACTCAATTTGCTCAAGCTGTGGCGCATCGGGATAATTTGATTAGCAGCCAGTATCGCGTGTTGCTGGAAAACCCCGTACTAATTCAAGAAAGCCGGAGTCAGGGAGTTGACATTGTGGCCTGGACGGTGGACGATCGAGCGGATATGCAAAAGTTAATTGATTTGGGTATCACGCGGATAGTCACTAATTGTTTGATATAATTTTTTAACCGAAGATGAAGGCAGATAAACGCAGATAATCGATGAATTACTTTCGCAAAAGCATCCACGAAATGTCTGGCTATGTGCCGGGAGAACAGCCACCGCTAGGCACAAAAATTATTAAATTAAATTCTAATGAAAATCCCTATCCGCCTTCTCCCAAAGCTTTAAAAGTGCTTCAGGAAATAGAGGGAGAAATGCTGCGGCGCTATCCAGATCCAACTGGCAAAAGTTTCCGCATTGCTGCTAGTCAAGTTTTGGGAGTGGCTGACGATTGGATTGTTGTAGGTAACGGCAGCGACGATTTATTAAACTTGATAGTTCGCGCTGTGGGCGAATCTGGGAAACAGATTGTTTGTCCCGCGCCAACCTATGTATTGTACCGCACTTTGGCAGCAATTCAAGATGCAGAATTTGTTGAAGTTCCTTATACCGACGACTACAAGTTACCAGTCGATTTGCTAATAGCAGCCCAGGGTGCAGTGACATTTGTAGCTTCGCCAAACAGTCCATCGGGAACAGCCATATCTGTTGCAGATTTGGAGAAACTGGCTAAAGAGTTATCGGGCATTCTTGTAATCGACGAAGCTTATGTAGATTTCGCAGAAGAAAATGCTTTGGACTTGACAAAAAAGTACAGTAATGTTATTATTTTGAGAACGCTTTCAAAGGGTTATTCCCTTGCAGGATTGAGGCTGGGTTTTGGCATAGCAAATCCGGCGCTGCTGGCAGAATTAAATAAAATTAAAGACAGCTATAATGTAGATGCTTTAGCCTATGCAGTGGGGGCGGCGGCGATCGCCGATCGAGATCACAAAACAGCCAACGCCGAAAAGATTAAGGCTTCGCGAGCAAAACTAGCCGTTAGTTTCCAGGAATTAGGCTTTGACGTTTGGCCCTCGCAAACCAACTTTTTGTTAGTTAGGCCACAAAACGGCGATGCAGAAAGAATTTATCAAACACTGAAAGTACGGGGAATATTGATTCGATACTTCAATCAGCCGCGATTGGAAGACAAATTGCGGATTAGTGTAGGTACTGAGGAACAGAATCAAATCTTAGTGAAAACTTTGAAAGAAATTCTCTAAATAACGATCGCACTAAAAGTAGTTTCTAGTAATGACTTTAGTCCTCTGATTTTTATGAGGACTTGAATTCCTGACTACACACAGCTTGATTACTGATAATTATTAGGATTATCTGTCGCCAACCCTGCCGACTGAGCAATATCCAGCAATCTGTTGTCCGCAGAAACAAAAATTAGTTGAGTTTCTGGTATGGATGTTAAAACTGATTGAACGCGCAAAGCAGACGCTAATTGCACAGCATCATAAGCCCGCAGTGGATATTGAACAATCAATTCACCCGCCCTTTCAACCAGTGCCAGCTCAACTTCGATAACTCTATACCGACTATTGAATTCAGAGCGAAACTTTGCAATAAGTGCAGCAACTTCCGCAGCAGTTATACCGCCTTCACGTTGTCTGCGTGCAAAAGCACTAAGAATTTCGGTAGTGCTAAATATGTAATGATAGAGGAGTAGAATGAAGTGCTGATGCTTTCCTATCATGCCACCATGC
>NZ_JAUBRK010000159.1:0-2189 GCF_036701825.1 Microcoleus sp. MOSTC5
AGTAGGAAAGGAGACTGGTCTGACAAACTATATAGAAAGATTTAATAATACGGCGAGACAAAGAATATCTAGATTGGTGAGAAAAACTCTTTCATTCTCCAAAAAAATCTCCAATCATCTTGGGGCTATTTGGTATTTTATTCATGAGTATAACGCCAGTTTATCTATCAATTAAAACCCTGGATTTTCCTTGCTATGCAGGACTACCGCTTTTTATAGCACTTGACTCGGCTCACAGCGGACACAGACTTAGTGGCGACGGTATCTGCAAAATGGTTGTCCGCCACAGCGAAAGTGCTGGTATTAAAAAGCAGATGTCCCCTCACCGCATCAGACACAGCGCTATCACAGCGGCGCTGGACGCAACAGATGGGGATGTGCGGAAGGTTCAGAAACTCAGCAGGCACAGGAATTTAAATACGCTCATGATATACGACGACAACCGGGGGCGCGACCAACAAGACGTTACCGAATTGCTCGATGGGATGTTTTGAGAAAAAAAATCCCCAACTTTCGATTAGTTAAAGTTCAATAGGATTAAAATAGGCGAGAGTATGGAGATAAACAAATAACACTCGCACCTACAGCTTGAATCATCGGTACAATTGATGCTACAGCGTTTTCCGATGTTATGAGGTACAATAGCAACAGTTAGCTTTCCCAATTTCTTAAATGCTGAGGATTTATTAAATTGAGGGCAACTGCTATTATTCTATCAATCATAGATGCGTTAGTTGGAGCGAACCTCCGCAAAAAAGATTTGAGTTGTGACCACCAGAGTTCAATAGGGTTAAAATCAGGAGAGTAAGGAGATAAACAAATAACACTCGCGCCACAGATTCAATCATTGGTACAATTTATGCTAGTTTATGAGCGGGTAAATTATTCATCACTATTACCGCTCCGGCCCACAATTGAGGACATAAAAATTTCTCAATAAACACGGCAAATGCCTGTCCATCCATTGACTCATTCATGGTCATTAATGCCAACACTTTGTTAATACTAATGGCGCCAATTGCGGTAACTTTTGCAGCTCGATAAAATGGTTTAAGTTCGGTTACTCTTGTTTCCAGTTGTGAACGAGCATGAGTTCTGTTCAAACGAGCGTATAATCCCGGTTTCATCCAAAAATACGAGGTTTTATGGCTCGATGTGTTTAATTTTTTCCCAATACTCCAATCTTAATTTTTGGACTCTTTCTGTCGCGGCTTGGTTACTGTACCAAGTTTTTTTTTTGCGAATTAATCCTAATTTCTGCCGCGCAGCGACAGATTGCCGACCGACTTACGCCATTTCCGGTATGAAAGTGCAAATAATTCACACAATTCTAGCTGCATTGGCATCTGGATGATCTGCCACCAGTGCTTTGACCTCTTCTTCCGCATTCGTCAGATGACTGAATTGGGGTTTTCCTCTCTGTTTGGGCTGTAAATCTCCCTCGGTTTGTTCTTGCTCGTGCCTGTTTTTGGACTAGACTTTTACACTCCAGCAAACCTGGTGGCTACTTTCCTCGCTTGACATCTTTTCTGCCAAATGTGCCTTCACTATTTTTTGTCGGAGATCGACGGAAGATGCTTTCCGACGCTTTGACTACAACAATTATGTTTTATTGTACCTCATAACAGCGGAAACCGCTGTTAATTCCGTGCGATCGCGGATGGCAGTGCAGCAGAAATAGGAGAAACTGATAGATAGGTTAAATAAAAATGAGCGAAATAAACAAGGTCGCTGGCAGTTTCAGAAGCTCTGAATCCAAGGCTGTATCTACCCCTAAAGTAACTTTTGGAGGACGCAATATGTTGGCTTCTTTAAGGGAAACGACTCGCGCCTCGGAATACGCAAATTCCTCATCCAAAAGCTTTGTATTCAAGGACTCCAGCATCACTGAAGGTGGATATTTTGTTTCCAGAATTTTAGCTGGGGAATCTGACTGCATCGATAAAATTACCTCGGCACTTCAAAAATATGCCTCTATCCTTAGAGAGATTGACAAAGTTCGCACAACTTCTGAAGGCCGCTCGCGCCAACTGCAATTAGGCTCTGTTATCCTCAGTTCAGATTACCTCGATCCATACAAAAGTTAATTGCCAAAATCGCATAGTTATCAAATAAGCTTGATGAGATAACTCCGGGGTGTATCTACTAATAATGCCCTTAATGGAGTCTCCAATATGAGTTCTAAATTC
>NZ_JAUBRK010000160.1:0-2184 GCF_036701825.1 Microcoleus sp. MOSTC5
AGCTATAACCTGCAATCTGCTCCACTTAAGGCAAACCCTTGATTATAGCATAAAATTATTTTGCAAGAGGTCTATTTATTAAAGCATTTCCTTAACGAGATCGAGAACTGGCTTGATTCTCTCAATCAGGTCAGTTACCTCACCAACTTTATCTAGCACTTCTCCGACTTCTCCTTCCATCAAACCTTTCGAGGCTTCGCCAATTTCTCCCAGCCCGGAGATTGCTTGGTTTAAGTCTCCTGCAGATGTGGTTAGTTCGCTCACAGCTTCTTCAACAAACTTGCGGCTGATTGCTGCGATCGCTTCTCCCGACGCACCGTCTAGAACTTGCTCAACAGCTTCTATGCGACTGGTGCTTTCACTCACTAAATTTGTAAAACCATCAATGAGACATTGCAATTTCTCTCGAATGTGCTGCTCAAATGTATCAAATTCTGAGACAAGCGTAGTTTTGCGCTCGGTCAAGCTGCTTTTAACAGAATCGATTAATTCTTGAAATTCACTCAAACTCCCCTTCGCCGTTTCCAATTGTTCTCCAACCTCCTCACTTAATACTTGAACCTGCTGCACAAGCTGATCAAAACCAGCTTGTACCTGTTCTGCTTCTGATTGAAGTCCTGTCAATTTTGTTTGGACTTGCTCTCCAATGGTCACCAACTGTTCCTTGATTTGATTAGTGGCTTCTACAGTCTGCTCCTCTACCTTCCCAACCTTTTCCCTTAAGCTGCTGATGACTTCCAGAGATTCCTCTAGTTCCCCATCAATACTTTCGTCTAGTTCAGTAAGGGTGGCATTAATCGTCAGAACTTCTGCGTGAAATTCGCTAGCTAAGTCCAAAGCAGTAACCATCGTAGAGGTAGCTTGCCCAATCTCATTAATCTCACTAGAGGTGCAATTAGTTTCTTTAAAAAGGTGCTGAAATTCAACTGAATCCTCTTGGTTTATTGGCACATTTAAGTTAGGCATAGTGATACAGGTTATTCTCTCTCGATAAGTCTACTGCTGAGCGTTGAGCGTTTGGGTTCTTAGTTGCGCTGCTTCAGTCCATTCAAAAGTTAGTTGATTCATTGTGCTGATGACTACTGTGGTTGTCCGATTGTCTACCTAATTTTTAACTGGCGCCATAAAGTATTTTACTTGCAATACGGAATTCTTGGGCCTTCAATTATACTGACATCAACTATGTGAATCTCTAAAATACTGCTTGAGCAAACGATCAACGCCCCGTGATTCAATCATGGCACTTATCGGAAAAACCAAAACTATGGTCACGATAGAAACACTCATCAAACTACCAAGCACGGAGGTAGTTATTGACAATAATATCCACCAAGCACTGTTGGAAATATACTTCCGAAAGTAATGAAACCATTGCGCTAATCCAATTATTCCACCACCACAAAGATTAACACCTATATCTCGTAGTGGATCTGGAGAAGCAGTAGATGAAAAGCTTATATATTTGCTGGCTGCCATTAGAGAACCATAAAACACATACCCAAGTATAGTTGCAGGGATCCAATTACTAGCTTTAGGCATTTGTTTCCGTAGAACGACCCATTGAAGTGTTCCTACAACTAATCCATAGAAACCCCATGCTAAACTAGACGACCAACGCGATTGAACGAGCCTGTTCAATACGGTTTCATTAACAGTCCCTGTAGTAGCTACGGCAATAATAAATATCACTGTGAAGAATGCAATAAGACCGAGAATAGAGCCAGCAAGAGTTGCCCAAAACCACTTCCAAAAAATTTCAGGATTTTTGGAAGTCTGTCCGTCTACATGAGGAGAAGCAGGAGTGGAATTAGGAACAGGTGGATTATTCCCACCTGAAACATTGGTTGCAGACTCGTCAGCATTCATTTGGTAAGAACCAGACGACGATCGCCCTGCTTGCACGGTCGGCGCGACAGGTTGAGGTGAATAAGGCTGGGATGTCGAGAAAGAACCAGAGGGGACAGAACCAACAGGATATTGCCTCTGGGTAACAGAGGTAATTCGTAACTCCGCCTCTCCCAATCGCAACACACTTCCCTGATGCAATGCTGCTTCGCCCTGAGAGAGAGGTTGTCCATTAATATAGAGCGGATTTTTATCACGCAAATTACGCACCAAAAAGCGTTGCTGCGAATCAAACAAGATTTCTATATGCAGTGCAGATACCGTAGGGTTCGATAGCAC
>NZ_JAUBRK010000089.1:0-24627 GCF_036701825.1 Microcoleus sp. MOSTC5
CGCTTCTGTGATTTATTGCGTAAGCGTTGCTTGCCGTAGGCGTCGCATCCTTCTTTAAAAACTGTCCGGAGTATTGTCAATAAGTAAGCCTACCTAAACTAAAAACCGTCGTTTCGTGCTATCATGCCTCAATCTAAAATCTAAAATCTAAAATCTAAAATCGAATGACCGTGCTGAAACTTTATCACAATCCGCTTTCGACTAACAGCCGCCGGGTTTGGATCGCCTTGCTCGAAAAAGATATTCCGTTTGAATTGGTCTCGATGAAATTAAATGGCGATCAATTTCAGCCAGATTTTCTGGTAATTAGCCCTTTTCACCACGTTCCTGTTTTAGCTGATGGGGATTTTCATTTAATAGAAACTCTGGCAATTCTTGATTATCTGGAAGCTAAGTATCCCGCGCCTGCACTGCTACCGGAGGATGCGAAAGCAAGGGCGATCGTCCGAATGGTACAAATGGTAACAGTGAACGAGTTGACACCGGCGATGAGTCCTTTGGTACGCCAGACTTTCGGCGGCGAAGCCGACGCGCAGCAGTTGGAGAAAGCACAGCAACAAGTAGCTACTGTACTGGGGTTTTTTGAGGGTTTGTTGGGCGATAAAACTTTTTTGGGCTGCAACGATGGAATTAGTTTAGCCGATGTTGTAGCGGGAGTTTCCGTGCCGTGGCTGCCGGAGTTAGGCGTGTCTTTGGACGAGTATCCTAAATTGAAGGCTTGGTGCGATCGCCTAAATTCCCGCGATTCTTGGCAAAAAACTCAAGCCAGTCCCGAATTAGTAGAAGCTTTTAAAGCCCAAATGAAACAGTTGATGAAAGGCAAGCAAAAGCAGCCTTTGAATGAGGAGATAAATGAGTTGAGGAAAGAAGATAAATAACAGATAATTCATATATGTTAGATTCCCATTTTTTTGAAAAAGTCGGAAATCCGGGTATTCTGTTGTAGGTAAAATCTAAAATCTAAAATCTAAAATCTAAAATCGAATGACCGATTTAATTTACAAATATCCTGCTTTATTACCCGGAATTCTCATCAAGCGGTACAAGCGATTTTTTGCCGAAATCGAACTAACTACTGGAGAAATCATCACCGCACACTGTCCGAATACTGGCCCGATGACTGGTGTTTGCATTCCCGGAAATCCCGTGCTGGTATCTAGCAGCAACAATCCCAAACGCAAATTGGCTTATACTTGGGAATTAATTAAACTGTGCGACACCGAACCAACTTGGGTGGGAGTTAATACGGGTTTGCCGAATCGAGTAATTAAGTTAGCTTTGGAATTAGGTTTGTTTCCAGAGTTGGGTAATTACAGTTTAATTCAACCAGAAGTTGTTTACGGGCTAGACAAAAAAAGCCGAGTTGATTTTTGGTTGACTGGCGATACTAAACCAATTTTTCTGGAAGTTAAAAATACAACTTGGGCAAAAGAAAACTTGGCTTTATTTCCCGATACAGTCACAGAAAGAGGACAGAAACATTTGCGAGAATTGATCGAAGTGGTGCGGCAGGGTTCGAGGGCTGTAATGCTGTATTTTATTAATCGCGGGGATTGTACTGATTTTGCTCCCGGGGATAGTGCCGATCGCCTTTACGGAGAATTGTTCAGACAGGCGATGGGTGAAGGTGTAGAGATTTTGCCTTGCCGATTTGACGTGACGCCGGAAGGTGTTCGGTATTTGGGGTTAGCAAAACTGGATTTAAGTCAACCCACCTAATACTCAGATTCCAGACTTACTTAAGAATTGGAGAATCTAACAGCGCTCGCATTTAATGTTTCGCTTACAATTACACTATGTAGCATCTAATAAAAAAGAGCGATCGCACTATGGGAATGACCCTGACCGAAAAAATCTTAGCCAAAGCATCAGGCCGCACTAAAGTCGAGCCCGGAGAAAACATTTGGGTAGAAACAGATGTGTTGATGACCCACGATGTCTGCGGGCCCGGCACTATCGGCGTTTTCAAACGCGAATTCGGCGAGAATGCTAAAGTCTGGAATCCCGACAAAATCGTTCTAATTCCCGACCACTACATTTTCACCAACGACGAACGCGCTAACCGCAACGTCGATATTCTCCGCGATTTTGCCAAAGAACAAGGCATAAAATACTTTTACGACATCACGGATCGATCGGACTTCAAAGCAAATCCGGACTACAAAGGAGTTTGCCACATCGCGCTAGCACAAGAAGGCCACACCAGACCGGGCGAAGTGCTCTTCGGCACAGATTCCCACACCTGCAATGCCGGCGCTTTCGGACAATTTGCCACCGGTATCGGCAATACAGACGCGGCTTTTATCATGGGAACCGGCAAACTGTTAATCAAAGTTCCGGCAACCATGCGCTTTGTACTCAACGGCGAACTGCCGGATTATTTGTTAGCAAAAGACCTAATTTTGCAGATTATTGGTGATATTAGCGTTGCCGGTGCTAACTACCGGACAATGGAGTTTGCTGGCGATACAGTTGAGCGTTTGACGATGGAAGAACGGATGACGCTGTGCAATATGGTGATTGAAGCTGGTGGTAAAAACGGCACGGTTGCGCCGGACAAAACTACGTTTGATTACGTTACTTCGCGGACTGACAAACCCTTCGATTCATTTTACAGCGATGGGGATGCTAAGTTTTATAGCGATCGCACCTACGATGTCAGCAAATTAGAACCAGTCGTTGCCAAACCCCACTCCCCTGACAACCGCGACTTAGCCCGCAACTGTCGCGATGTCAAGATCGATCGAGTTTACATCGGTTCCTGCACCGGCGGCAAAACCTCCGACTTCCTGAATGCCGCCCGCATTCTGAAAGGAAATCAAGTCAAAGTTCCGACTTATTTAGTACCAGCAACTCAGAAAGTTTACGAAGATTTGTTTGTCACAAAATACGAGGGTCAAACGCTTTCGGAAATCTTCTTAGCGGCCGGCTGCATCGAACCCGCAGCGCCTTCTTGCGCCGCTTGTTTGGGCGGGCCGAAAGATACTTTCGGGCGGATGAACGAACCGGAAATTTGCGTGTCTACAACTAACCGCAATTTCCCCGGCCGGATGGGGAATAAAGAAGCGCAAGTTTATCTAGCTTCGCCCTACACGGCGGCGGCGTCTGCGCTGACTGGGTATGTCACCGATCCGCGAGAATTCCTGTGTTAGATAGTTGCTTTTAGCATTCTTTAAGGTTGACACAATGGCTGAAGAGTTCCCTATTATTGTAGTTCCAGAAGCAGCCTATGAGCTATCTGAAACCGAGACTATGGGAACTAAGTACAAGTTCTGGTTTGACGATCCAAATTTAGGGCGTTGCTTGTACAAACAGTCTCGATCAAATACAGGTGAAGATTGGGCGGAAAAAATTGCAGCCGAGTTGTGCAAACTCCTCGGACTGCCCCATGCTCAATATGAACTGGCAACTTGGAAAAGTCAACGCGGAACTGTCTCACCATCATTTTTGCCCGATCGTGGCAGTTTCATTCCTGGGAATCAAATTTTGTCTGCGAGCGCACCGCACAGAGTTAATATTGTGTTGAATGCGATCGCAGACAATTCTGTTAATTTGCCCCTCGATTGGGTTCCGCCAGTCGGGATAGAAACAGCAGTAGAAACTTTTGTCGGATATTTGCTATTAGATGCGTGGATTGGCAATACAGACCGTCACTCAGAGAATTGGGGTGTATTAGATAAACCCGAAAGTGATCCTACTTTAAATATCGCCAGATATCTAGCACCAACTCACGACCATGCCTCTAGTTTGGGAGTGCGGATATCTGATGAAGAACGGCAAAAGAGACTGCTTACAAAAGATACTGGCTATTCTGTCCAAGCTTATGCGAAAAGATGCTTTTCTCAGTTATATGCTAGCGATAATAGACCAAAGCCTCTCAAGACTTTTGAGGCATTCTGCGAAGCAGCGCTATACTATCCCCAAGCAGCCCAAGTTTGGCTAAATTGCCTTACCAGGATTTCAGTTAATGATCCGCTAGCCATTTTTAACCGGATACCGCGCGATCGCATTTCACAAATTACGATTGATTTTTCCCAAAAAATACTTAAATATAACAGAAAAAGGTTACTTGAATTGACAGGAGATTTGCTTTGAAAACACTATTTTTGGCTTGGCAAGACCCGGTCAGCCGTTCTTGGTTTCCGATTGGTCGATTGACATTTAACGGTAAACAATACCAGTTCAATTATACAAATGGTGTTCTAGAAGCTAAACTTAAGTGCGGGTTTGATCCCTTGCCATCTTTCCCTGATTTCAATAAGGTTTACACTTCACAGAAACTGTTTCCCTTGTTTTCCAATCGAGTGATGCCGCGATCGCGCCCTGACTACCCTGAATTTGTACAGTGGTTGAATATCCCTCAACACGAAGATGACCCAATTGCTTTATTGGCCCGCAGCGGAGGGAAACGGGTAACTGATAATTTTGAGGTATTCCCATGTCCCGAACCGGATGAAAATGGACGTTACCGCATCCATTTTTTTGCACATGGACTGCGACACTTTCCCAAGCCGGCAATTGAACGGATTAATGGGCTTCAAGTGGGCGAACTTTTGTATTTAGCCCACGAATTTCAAAATCGGCACGATTCCTCTGCTTTGCTTCTGTGTACGAAAGATCGCGGGATTGTAGGCTATTGTCCGCGCTATCTTTGCGGGGATATTTTTCAAATTATCTCGCAGCATCCAAAATTGGTTCGCGTAGAAGTCGATCGCCTCAATCAACCCCCAACGCCGCTACAGTTTCGCTTGCTGTGCAAGATGACCGCCGATTGGCGAGACTTTCGCCCCTTCTCCAGTCCGATGTACCAGCCGGTTAGCAGTGATGTTTTAGCTGCAAGTGCGATCGGATAATCAGCAACAATAAGCAAAATTACGATCGCATAATTAGGCAAGAAGTCAAGTTAATTATTGTGAATTGAATACAGAAGATTGCACAATTTATACAAATAATTGGCTAAATATTGACATTTTTCCTCGAATGGAGTATGTTTGAGCTAATTTATCGATTTCAAATTCCGCATTCTCAGTTAAGCCCATACAATTTCTGAAAAGTAGAGCGTAACAATCCTAATGCTTTCCATTAGGATTGTTACGCTGCATGAAAGAAATTGGAACTCTATTTTTTAGAGTTAGAATTGGTCGGGTTGCGAAATTGACCGAACATAAACTTCAGAGAATTGTGAGTATGAACAAAAAAATAAAGATTGGGGTTGCTGAAGCTTTTGGGACTTTTGTGTTGGTATTAGGTGGATGTGGCAGTGCGGTTTTAGCTGGAGACAAAATCGGCTTTTTGGGAGTGTCGATCGCCTTTGGTCTATCCCTCTTAATCATGGCTTATACGATCGGGCCTATCTCTGGATGCCACATTAATCCGGCGGTAAGCATCGGTTTAGTAGTTGCCAAACTGATCGATGCTGTTTTGCTTCCTTATTATATAGGCGGTCAGATTGTAGGGGGAATTTTAGGCGGTCTTGTTTTGTACATGATAGCATCAGGAAAACCGGGTTTTGATGCGGCGGCTTCGGGATTTGCATCTAACGGTTTTGGAGAACATTCTCCCACTGGTTACGGACTTTTGGCAGCAGCTTTGACGGAAATTGTACTGACTGCTTTTCTGTTATTTACAATCATGGGTACTACCCATCCCAAATATCCCGTCGGTTTTGGCGGAATTCCCATCGGCTTGATGCTGGTGTTGATTCACTTAGTCGGAATTCCGGTAACCAATACTTCTGTTAACCCAGCTAGAAGTATCGGTGTGGCACTTTTTCAAGGCGGATGGGCAATCCAACAGTTGTGGGCGTTTATTGTATTCCCAGTGCTTGGTGGAATTATCGGCGTTTTGGCTTATAATTTCATTAAACCGACTCTGGAAGAAATTTGATCTAGAATCAAAAATAAACCGGGTTTATTGAATTTTTTAGGGTGGTAGAATTCATCCGGCAACTTAAGAAACCCGGTTTGTCGATCGCACAACTCGATGAGATTGCAAGTATTTCGGTAAATAGGTGCCATGATTACGATCGTGATGGGAGTCTCCGGTTCTGGCAAAACTACTGTTGGCAAGTTGCTGGCGCAATCTCTAAATTGGGATTTCAGCGACGCCGACGATTTTCACCCATCAGCTAATATCGAGAAAATGAGTCGGGGCATTCCTTTAGAAGATGCGGATCGCCTTCCTTGGCTATTACAATTGCAAGCGGCAATAGACAGGTGGCTGTTAGAAAATAAAAATGTCGTGTTGGCTTGTTCTGCTTTAAAAGCATCTTACCGCGAAATTCTCTGCCGCGACCCACAGCGGATGAAAATAGTTTATCTCAAAGGTTCTTTTCAGTTATTGTCAGCCCGGTTAGCAAGTCGCGAAAATCACTACATGAAAGCAGACTTGTTGTTAAGTCAGTTAGACACTCTCGAAGAACCACAAAATGCAATTATCATAGATGCTTCGCAGCCGCTAGACATAATCGTGCGCCAAATTAGAAATCATCTGATGTGCGGTTAATTGCCCACAATAAAACCTATAATACCAAATTTGGCTTAAATACCTGTTTATTTTTTAGTTCCTCTCAGCTAGGACGAGAGTTTGTATAGTAGAGAGTTCAAACGCCGAGTCTTATCGAGAGTTTTTAACGCGGGTTTAGTATAAGAGTTATTTTTTTTGAGCAACCGGGTTTCTGAACCAAATTTAGCCCCCTCTCCGTTTCCGGGGGAGAGGTTTGGCGTGCTAATGTTTGTACAAATACAAGAAAGCTTCTACTTCTGCGGCGGTTGGTTGAGATCTAATTGCCCCGGGTTTCATCGCTGTCATCGCACCTACCGCGCTCGCATAAGTTACAATTTTTTTTGTTATTTCTGGAGTGGCTAAACTCTTAATTCCCACCTTGCACAATTGGCTGACAAAACCAGCCAGAAACGCGTCGCCGGCACCTGTTGTATCCTCAACATCTACTGTAAAGGCGGGGATTTTTCCTTCATTTTCCGAGAGACAATAGGCGCAACCTTTCTCGCCCGCAGTCACCAAAACGCCTTCTACGGAATCGAGGCGGTAGGTAATAGCTCCAGCATCAGTAGTTGCAAACAACCATTCGGCTTCTTCCTCAGATAACTTGACAAAATCAACTTTTTTTAAGAGTTTTATAATGTGCGCTTTTGCTTCGTCTGGATTTGGCCAAAACACGGGACGCCAATTGATGTCAAGTATAATTTTAACATCGTACTGTTCCGCTAGTTCGATCGCTCGGGCGATCGCGTCTCGACTTTCAGGATAAGCTAATTCTAAAGTGCCTAGCACTAAATAGTCGGCATTTTCAAACAGCACGTCGGGTAATTGTGCAGCGAGAAGACGGGTGTCGGCAAAATCCGCAGTATTTAATTCGCCAAAACCGGCAAAATTTCGATCGCCCGCTTGATTCCGCAAGACATAAACTTGCCGCGTCGGCGCACTTGGATGGCGCTGCACTCCAGCGGTATCAACCCCTACTTCTTGCAATACCTCCACTAGGGAATTCCCCAATTCATCCCCACCTACAGCACCGATAAATCCCGCAGCCGTCCCCAATTTAACCAAAGCACAGGCAACATTAGCAGGAGCACCACCGGGATATGCAGTCCAAGATTCTACCTCTTCGAGAGATACTCCTGGTTTGTCTGCTAAACAATCAAATAAAATTTCACCCAGACACAGAACGCGAGGATAAGTCATATCTATTTTAGATTTTAGATTTTAGATTTTACAGCAGCAGTAAACAGGTCAATAATTATTTTTAACCCATCCCAGAAAAATTGCCAGCTATTTTTTAATCGCTGCTCCTATAATATCAGACCTACTGATACTGGCAGTTACTCCCTTAAGGGTAAAGTTTAGTGCGGGCCTATTATTAGTTTTACGTGCAAACATCTGCGGGTTTTGCTGCCCGGATGTCAGAGGCGCCCAGGTAAAGGGAGCATCCGCTACCCGGCTCGCCTGCAGTGCAAGTGGCTGTGGCTGCGCGTCTTGCTGTGGTGGCGCTGGGTTTGCACTTTTTGCGATTCTACAAGAGAGTTGGTGCTTGGGGCCCAAAAGACTAGCACAGTAAATTTAATTTTCTCTTCATACTTCATCCCTCATCCTCTAGAATTATAGATAGGTAAATATGCAGACATAGGAAAAATTTATGAGCGGGATCGTCTCTGGTACCCCTGTCACCCTGTCGGACAGAGAATTGCAAGTGGTAGAGTTAGTAGCGGCGGGATTGACTAATGAGAAAATAGCGGAAAAGTTAGAGATTAGCAAGCGTACAGTTGACAACCACATTAGCAATATCTTGAACAAGACGCGCGCCGACAATCGAGTTACGCTGGTACGTTGGGCGTTGCAGTGGGGGAAGGTATGTTTGGACAATATTAATTGCTGCCCTCTACCGGGGCCGCTCGATAAAGAAGTATCTTAAGTAGGGGTTCTGGTTGGGGACAGGCAAAGAAATGATGCAAACGGCACAAGAAAAACAACTCCGCTATCAAATTCAATGCCCTGGATTGCCGCTGGCGGTGTATCGCGAAGTGGCGGCCCATTTGCGTCAAGTTGAAGGGGTGCAAACCGGTTTAATTCCGCAGCAGTCGCAGCGGTTTAATTACGGCGACAGCCAAATTGGGGGTTTGTGGATACAGTATCCTGAAGGGTTCGATTTGGCAGGTCGCGAGCGGGTCGATCGCATTTTGGCTTATTATGGCGATCGTTACGGAGCTTGGGAATTATTAAGTCATTAGTCATTAGTCAGCAGTTATTAGTCATTAGCTAAGAGTTAAGGACACAGACCTAACGAATACAGAAGTTATGAGCGGCTTAGTTAAAAGGCTATTTGCTAACAACTTTCATACGAGTTACTTTCATACCAATGACCAATGATTAATGACCAATGATTAATGACCCATGACCAATGACTAATGACCAATGACTAACAAAATGAATGAGTGCAATTAAAACTTTAACGGGAACGCGGGATATTTTGCCCGATGAAATTCGATATTGGCAAAATGTCGAAGAAGTGGCTAGAACAATTTTGAAAAAAGCGGCTTATCGGGAAATTCGGACGCCGATATTTGAACAGACATCTTTATTTGAACGCGGCATTGGGGAAGCGACCGATGTCGTGGGCAAAGAAATGTACACTTTTAAAGATAAGGGCGATCGATCGATTACTTTGCGTCCAGAAGGCACCGCCGGAGTAGTGCGAGCTTTTATTCAAAATAGTTTAGAAGCTCAAGGTGGATTGCAGCGTCTTTGGTACGCGGGGCCGATGTTTCGCTACGAACGTCCTCAGCAGGGACGGATGCGGCAATTTCACCAAATTGGCGTAGAAGTTTTGGGAACTGCCGATCCGCGGGCGGATGTCGAGGTAATTGCGATCGCCTGCGATATCCTGCAAACTATCGGTTTAAAAAATTTGCGACTCGATATTAACTCTGTCGGAAACAAGGAAGACAGACAAAATTATCGGCAAGCATTAATCGATTATTTTACACCCCACAAATCCGAATTAGATGCCGATTCCCAAGACCGCTTGACTCGCAATCCGCTGCGGATTTTGGATAGTAAAAATGAACGAACTCAAGAAATTGTAGCTGGTGCGCCGAGTATTTTGGACTATTTGGGAGAGGAATCGCGATCGCACTTCGATCAAGTGCAGCTTATGCTCACAAATTTAGGAATTAGCTATCAGTTAAATCCCAGATTAGTGCGCGGTTTAGATTACTATACCTACACAGCATTTGAAATTATTTCCGACGATTTGGGAGCGCAAGCAACAGTTTGCGGAGGCGGCCGCTACGACGGTTTAGTAAAGGAATTGGGCGGCCCAGATACGGCGGCAGTCGGTTGGGCAATGGGAATGGAAAGGCTGATTATTCTGCTGCAAAAGTTGCAACCATTGCCCCCGCCGAATTTAGATTTCTATTTGGTATCCAGGGGCGAAAAAGCTGAACAGCAATCCGTCTTGTTAGCTCAAAAATTGCGGAGTGCGGGGTTTATTGTAGAGATGGATTTGAGCGGCAGTCCTTTCAGTAAACAGTTTAAAAGAGCAGTTCAAAGGGGCGCCGCTGCGTGTTTAGTTTTGGGAGATACGGAAGCTGAAAACGAGACGGTACAATTGAAGTGGTTGGCGAGTGGTGAACAAAGTGCGATCGCCCAATCAGAACTACTAGCAATGACCAGCGAACTACAGCAGAAGATTAACAACCCTTAGAACTCTCGGTTTTAGCACACTCTAGATTTCCCTAAATCCCCCTTAATAAGGGGGACTTTGAATTCCAATCCTCTCGTTACCAGGCTCTGCCTGGTAACGCATATCCAGAGGCTCTGCCTCGTCATTAAGCCATTAACATTAATCCCAAAAACCAAAAGATATAATTTAAACATTAAAACATTTAACCTCTGATAAACTATGTCTGTGGCAACTAAAAATTATGAAACAAAACTCACAATCACCTGGCCGCTACTACCGGAAGATTTCCAACTACCAGACGATCCCGTAGAAGACGAAAGCCAACCATTATTAGCTGCAGCTTTGCGCCAGCCGCTAACAGCATTTCCCGAATTAATGCAAGATGCCTTAATTGTTTCCAACTTTGCCTTGTGTGCCGGCATAAGTTTCCCAGGTTCAAGCAGCGACGAACAGCGCATTATCTGCAAAGCGCCAGATTGGATGTACGTGAAACCCGTCAATCCAAAAAATGTCTCGCAAGTACGCCGCAGTTACACGCCACACACAGAAGGAACCATCCCCCAAATCGTGATGGAATTTCTTTCAGAAACCTATGGAGAAGAATACTCGGTTGAATTTACCTCGCGGGTGGGAAAGTGGTTTTTTTACGAGCAAGTAATCAAAGTACCCAGATACGTCATATTTCGAGCCAAAACAGCTCATTTAGAAGTTTACGCTTTAGAATCAGAGCGTTACAACTTGCAAAAACCTGATGAAAACGGACGTTATTGGATACCCGGATTAAACTTGTTTTTAGGAATGTGGGAAGGAACGCACGAAGGGAGAACAGGCTGTTGGTTGAGGTGGTGGAATGCTGAAGGCGAGTTGTTGCTTTGGTCGGAAGAAAGAGCCGATCGCGAACGACTCCGCGCTGAAAGATTGGCAGAAAAATTGCGTCAAGCGGGAATCGAGTTAGATGACGAAGAGTGAAATATCAATTGATGAGTCGAATTCCATCGTGTTTTGGTATGATGACACTCTTGTGGTGCGGGCATCCAGCCCGCCCTTGCGTCACTTTGCACTCCTATGTTAATCGAACGTCTCCAGCCGATCGCCTGGACAACAAAACCGCGACTCATATCCTTATTTTCTGGTTGCGGCGGCATGGATTTGCCATTCCACCAAGCCGGATTTGAGGTAGTTTGGGCGATCGACTCCAATCCATACGCCTGCAAAACATTCAGCAGAAACATCGCCGATGTCATAGTTAACGACAGCATAGAAAATATAGACATTGCACAAGTTCCCGAAGCTGAAATATGTATAGGAGGGTTCCCCTGTCAAGATTTCTCTCTGATTTGGAAGCGTCCCGGCCTTGAAGGAACCAGAGGTAATTTATATACATACTTTCTCGATTTTGTCAATAAAAAAAAGCCCAAAGCTTTTGTAGCAGAAAACGTCAAAGGCTTATTAAGTGCGAATAATTATCAAGCAATAAAACAAATAATTTCTGACTTTGAAACTATAGCACCAGGCTACTTAGTTAAACCTAAACTCTACAACTTTGCTGATTACGGAGTTCCCCAATTTCGCCAAAGAGTGTTATTAGTTGGCATTCGGATGGATACAGGATTTAACTTTGTGCATCCTCAGCCCAAATACGGTCAAAATCGAGAATATCCCTATCGAACAGCGGGCGAAGCACTCAAAAATGTGGAAGCAGTTCTTGACAATAACAAACATCATAAAATTCAAGCCCGAACCGTTGAAATTTTAAATCGAATTAAACCGGGAGGCAATTTCTCTGATATTCCCAAGGATAGTCCATACTATGTCAAAGGCATGATCAGTCACGTTTATCGCCGAATTCATCCAGATAAACCCTCATCGACAATCATTGCTGGTGGAGGTGGCGGAACTTGGGGTTATCATTATTTAGAACCGCGTTCTTTGACAAATCGTGAAAGGGCAAGATTGCAAACATTTCCCGATAATTTTGTTTTTGAAGGTTCTACGACTGAAGTGCGGCGGCAGATTGGGAATGCCGTGCCGCCGCAGGGAATTGCTGCTGTTGTGGAGTCTTTGATTCCGTTATTTAAGGGGGATTATCCCCAAGTTGATTTATATGAAATGAGTAAAAAGTTGCAGGGTATGTCAATTCAGGAACGATTAAAATGGGCTGAATTAGAGGTATCAGAGCAGAGTTTACAGTTAATTTGAAATGTGGCGGTAGATCTGAGGCTTAACATTAGCTGGCTCTGGGTTTACGATTAAATAAAATACATAAGGAGGGAAAGTCAATGATTAAGTTTGATAGAGGTCACTACACCGATTTTAAGTTGCCCAGCAACTCAACTATTCCAGAGCAATTACAGCAAACACTTCAGACGGTTTGGGACAGAAAATATGACGATTTATACGAACGAGATGGAAAGTGCAATGTAGAAAAAGCTTTTGTAGAAGTAATGACAGCCTTTGGAATGCCTAATGAGGCAAGATCCCATCAGCGATACGTCTATATGGCTTATGGAATAGCATTAGCAGCTAAACCGACGATTAAACATTACTTTCCTGAAGAACACAAAGCTGATATCGTTGAAGCAATTGTATCTTGTTGGCTTAAGGATGGCTGTGAAATCCCAGAAACTTGGGCTGATACCTTGTTTCCTAATATCAACAAACTTGGAAAATATCAAGCTAGTAACGAAGCTTATAATATTTTCTACGGCTTGCTGCAAACACTCAACACCAAAACAGCATATAATGCCATCTTGGATATTTTGTATGATGCCATTACCGGGGACGCCATTTCTGGTTTTGCTGCGGCTCAACGAGATATGTTTAATTGGTGGTTGATCGAGGTGATTCCTGCGGCCTATTGTTTAAAGCTGCCATCTACTTTATATTCTGGAAAATGGAAATTTCCGCCGCTGAGTCAGTGCGCTTAAGTGATGACAAAAGTAATTGGAAAAGAGTGCGTGTTGCTGATTTTAGTTAACTTAAGGCACCGTGAAACCTTTGAGCGATTCCCTACGGGATAGCTTCGCTTCATGCACTTTTTCCTCGTCCCTCAACCCCTTCGACTGCACCAAAACCCCAAAACCGCCCAAACCCATCGGATCGATCAACTGATGCAAAGCCTCCCGTCGGCGCAAAAACGTTGCCAAATCCAATACTTCCGCATCATTTGTAGACAGAGAAGCAATACGATCGCCCAAACCCAACGCCATCAAAAACAAAGCCTGCTGAGTAAACCCTACCACCTCCAAACCGCACAATTCACCCTGCCTTTCCAGCGCCGTAAAATTAACATGAGCCGTTAAATCCTGCCGCCCCACATTAATATAAGGATTATTGTGATATCGGTGCAGATAATAACACTGTAGCGTCCCCTCCCTGCGCCTCGGATTGTAATAGCGGTGCGCCGGATAACCGTAATCAATAGTTAACAAATATCCCCGCTGCAACTTTTGAGCAACTGTACTCATCCAGTCCAAAGCCGCCAAATTCACCTCACTGCGATAACCATCCCCGTAAACACTCGCCGATAAATCGATGCTTACCAAATCCAAATATTCGGCAATTTTAGGCGTGGAAACTTCGCCAATTACTTCTACAAAATTTATCTCTTCTTGTTCATTTTTTGTGGTTTCTGCGGTCACGTAAATCTCCCTAACTTGCCCTTTTTCGACAATAAATTGATGCACTGGCAAAGCATCCACTAACTCGTTAGAAAAGAAACAGCCGACAATTGAATTATTAACTATCTCATCCCAATTACACCACTTAACACACTTGGTATCAGCTAACCTTTGCCGCTGTTCCGCTTGGAGTACAGGGGAAACTTCAATAATAATGTATTCTAAAATATGAAATAAATCGGGATATTGTCGTTGCAGATATTGCAGCACATTTTCGGCGAAAGTTCCCCGCCCCGCCCCCATTTCTACGACAGTAAAAGGATGAGGTTTGCCGAGAAATTCCCACATTTCCACAAACTGCTCTGCCAAAACCTCCGCAAAATCAGCACCCCAATGAGACGACGTGATAAAATCGCCTTGTTTGCCGATCGACTGGCGATCGCTATTATAATAACCGTGCTGCGGATGATATAATGCCAAATCCATATATTCAGCAAAAGTAATACGCCGCTGCGGACTGGCGGCAATTCTTTCGCAGATTAAAGCGCAGAGTTCCGGGTTACTGTCATTGATATCTGATTGCTGAATTTTCATAATTTATCGAATCAAAGTTGATGTTATTTCATTTATGAAGAAGAGATTTTTTTATTAACCGCAGAGGGCATAGAGGAAGAGAGAAGAGAGAAACAAGGTACATTTTAGCTACGTTAATAGCAAAATTAATCGATATCTATCCGCGTTTATCTGCGGTTGAAAAAAATTAACCCGGTTCCACAAAAAAACCGGGTTAATTTATCAGATAAAAACCGACCAAACCTACCTATCAACCGAGCCCATAATAATGTCGATACTCCCCAAAATTGCCACCAAATCGGCAATCTTCACGCCGCGCACAATGTGAGGCAAAATCTGCAAATTATTAAAATCCCCAGTCCGAATCTTCCAGCGCCAGGGAAACACACTATCATCCCCGATAATATAAATCCCCAACTCACCCTTGCCACTTTCAACGCGGACATAATGTTCGCCCTTGGGAATCTTAAAAGTCGGCGCAACTTTTTTGCCAATAAACTGATAGTCAAAACCATTCCATTCTGATTTTGGCCCGCTTTCTAAGCGCTTGGCTTCCAAATTCTCGTAAGAGCCACCGGGGAGTCCTTTCAAGGCTTGATAGAGAATCTTAACCGACTCGCGCATCTCCCGAATCCGCACCACATACCGGGCCAAACAATCGCCAGCAGCTTCGGTACAAACTTCCCAGTCGAAGTCGTCGTAACATTCGTAATGGTCAACTTTCCGCAAATCCCACTTAACGCCGGAAGCGCGCAACATGGGGCCGGAAAGTCCCCAGTTAATCGCTTCTTCGCGAGAAATAGTACCCAGGCCTTCAATCCGGCGGCGGAAGATTGGGTTGTTGGTAATTAAACGTTCGTACTCGTCAATTTTGGGAACGAAATAATCGCAGTAATCTTGGCACTTATCAACCCAACCGTAGGGCAAATCCGCGGCAACTCCGCCGATGCGGAAATAGTTGTTATTCACCATGCGATAACCTGTGGCTGCTTCCCACAAGTCTAAAATCATCTCGCGATCGCGCATAGTATAGAAAAAAGGAGTTTGCGCCCCCACGTCCGCCAAAAACGGCCCCAACCACAACAAATGGTTAGCAATCCGGTTCAACTCCAGCATGATTACCCGAATGTAACTCGCCCGTTTGGGGACAGCAATATTCGCCAACTTTTCCGGCGCATTTACTGTCACCGCTTCGTTAAACATCCCCTCCGCATAGTCCCAGCGGCTCACGTAGGGCACGTACATCACGTTGGTGCGATTTTCGGCGATTTTTTCCATCCCGCGGTGCAGATAGCCCAAAACAGGCTCGCAGTCCACCACGTCTTCCCCGTCTAGGGTGACAATTAGCCGGAGTACCCCGTGCATGGATGGGTGGTGCGGCCCCATGTTGAGCACCATCGGTTCGGTTCTAGTCTCAATTCTTGACATAATTAAATGAATTAATGATTACTAGCTATTGTTGATTTTTGTTTGGCTTTTATGATTATGAAGGATATCGAGCTCTCTGAGAAGGATACCCCTGGATTAGATGTCAGTATTGACACCTATCACGTTCCTGTTTTGGGTCAAGAATTAATTGCGGGTTTAGCAGTGCGTCCAGGCGGGCACTATTTGGACGCGACGCTTGGGGGCGGCGGACACACGAGTTTGATTTTAGGGGCGGCGGCCGATGTTACAGTGGTGGCGATCGACCGCGACGAACAAGCCATCCGTTTTTGCCAAACCCGATTTGCCAACTCGCCCGTTGAGTTTTGGCACGGCAATTTTGCTGAATATCAGTCCCCAGAGGCCGAATTTGATGGTATCATAGCAGACTTGGGCGTCAGCTCGGCTCAGTTCGATACACCGGAACGAGGATTTAGTTTTCGCCACCCAGCTCAACTAGATATGCGTATGAACCAGCAGCAATCTTTGACGGCAGAAGAGATTATCAACCACTGGGAAGAAGTTAAACTAGCAGATATTATTTACAAGTACGGCGAGGAGCGACTGTCGCGGCGCATCGCGAGGCGGATTGTGCAAGGGCGTCCTTTTCAAACTACAACAGAACTTGCAGGGGCGATCGCCTCTAGCTTCCCTCCCAAGCAGCGCAACGGCAGAATTCATCCAGCCACCCGTACCTTCCAAGCTTTAAGGATAGCTGTCAACTCCGAACTCGCTTCTTTAGAAACTTTCCTCCACCAGGCGCCAAGCTGGTTAAAACCAGGTGGGAGAATCGGAATCATTACATTTCACAGTCTCGAAGACCGACCGGTCAAGCACCAACTCAGAGGAACACCCAGTTTGCAGGTACTGACAAAAAAGCCGATCGGGCCGCAATCCGAAGAAGTAGCTAGAAATCCCCGCTCTCGTTCTGCTAAGCTCAGACTGGCAGAAAGATTAACTTGATTCGGCAGTAGTAATATGCTTGCTGCAAAAAGTTCAGAGATTAGGGGGACTAGAATGCAACAATCAAGTTTGATTCGGCAAAGATGTAGGGAATAGCGCCAACAACCCACCGCTAACCCTCCGGGTAAAGTGGGGCTTGAAATACAGCCGGTTTTGACCGCACTCAGGTAGCGATACAGGAGTTAGTAGTAAGTGTTAAAAATCACACCGAGGACAGCGGGCAGCTACTTAAGAGCTCTGCAATCAGAGCATTAATTAGTCATTTGGGAGGCTGGTGTGTTTATAAAAGTAGCGACTGCTAACACGGTCGTTGCTCCTATCAAAGCACGAAAGCTGACTCGGGAATTTTCCCTATTGAAGCGGCCTACCGAGGCGGGTTACAGTATCAAAAGCCTCTCATCTGTTGTGCGAACAGATGGTGCGAAAGGAATGCTCACCTTAAGGTAAAACGGGTTTCTTTTACTCAACTTGACGTAACTGATATGTTGCATATATCCAGCCCCCCTTTTCCTCCCGCCACCTTGCTGAATACAGCTATGGTGGGGGTTTTCAAGGGGGAAGAAAGATGAGTCGGGGAGATGGAAGCAAGCTGAAATTGATGGTAGTCGATGACGAACCCGATAACTTGGATTTATTGTACCGGACGTTTCGACGCGACTTTCAAGTTTACAAAGCAGATAGCGCCCTCAGCGCCCTGGAAGTTCTAGACCAACAGGGCGAGATGGCGGTGATTATATCTGACCAGCGGATGCCAGAAATGAACGGCACCGAGTTTTTGGGGAAAACTGTCGAGCGATTTCCCGATACGATTCGGATTCTGCTAACGGGATACACCGATGTTGAAGATTTGGTCGAGGCCATCAACTCAGGTCAAGTTTTCAAATACATCACCAAACCGTGGAATCCAGAAGAACTCAAATTGGTGATCAATCAAGCCTCAGAAACTTACAAATACTACAAGCAGCGCAGTGTTGCACTGCGCCGCGCTTTGCGCAAGGAATCTCTGTTCAATGAGGTGATGAGCGTGATTCGCGGGTCGCTAGATTACTCTAGTATGGTACAAACTATTGTTCAAACCGTAGGCCAAACTTTTGAAGCCAACTATTGTATGCTGCGGCCGGTAGAAGCCGATCGACTATTGCCGAGTACCTTCCCCTACCAAGCCCAAACCGACGAGGCCATTCACTTTTCTTTTGATGAAAATTTGCTGGTTCAAGCCGTAGCCAGCCGCCAAACTCAAGTGAACCCAAACAGTGGGGGGGACGGTAAATCGGTTGAGATTGCCGTGCCCCTGACTTACCAGCAAGAATTGCTGGCGGTACTGGCTTTGTGCCAGATTGGCGGCACTAACCCTTGGTCTGCAGAAGATATAGAGTTAATAGAAGGTGTAGCAGCTCAAGCTGCTCTCGCCCTGTCTCAAGCTAAGCTATACCAGCGCACTCTGGATTTAGCCAAGCAGATGCAAAACGAGTTGGAAGTGGCCCGCCAAATCCAAACAAACTTGTTGCGCCAAAGTTGGCCGGATTTTGAAACTGTCAGGGTGCAAGCTTGCTGTTATCCCGCGCGGGAAGTTGGCGGCGACTTTTTTGAAGTCTACGTCCATTCCCAAGGGGATATTTGGATAGCGGTGGGAGATGTTTCGGGTAAGGGAGTTCCGGCTGCTCTATTTATGGCCAGCGCGATTTCGGTGATGCGGCGGGAACTTTCCCAAGAAGTTTCTCCAGAGCCCGATCGAGTTATGCACAATATGAATAGCAGTATGTCTGACGACCTGATCGGCAACAACCATTTTATTACAATGGTTGTTGCTCGTTACACTCCGTCAACGGGACACCTCGCCTTTGCTAATGCCGGTCACATTTACCCGATTGTTTGGTCTCACTCGGAGGTGAAAGCTCAAGCCGCTAGCGGTAAAACGCCAGCCGAGCCGAATTTCCTGAAAGCTCGCGGCATTCCCTTGGGGATACTACCAGTTTGGAGAGGCAAAGCAGGTACGATCGAATTAAAGTCAGGAGATGTATTTCTGCTGACGAGTGACGGGATTACTGAAGCTAGCGTGACCACGGAAGGGGTCGCAGGGGGTGTACCAACCCGTTCTATGCTACAACAAGAAGGGCTTTGGCAACTCTTGATTCAGGAGCCTGGTTCCTTCAACTTGGACAATTTGTTGGCTTACATCCGAGCCGACAATCCCGTTCAGGAAGACGACCAAACCATACTCTCTCTGGAGGTTCTCTGAATCTGTCAGCGAATCCCGACGCATAGTCGGGGGAGAGGCGAAACAACTGAAGCCCTGCTTGTTGACCGCCCGCACAGTAGTCCCGCAAAGGACTGCGTTACAGTCAACAGTAAAAACCTAGCCCGCGATGGCGCAGCTAGTTTCCTGAATCGCTTTCCTGGGGGATTAAACACCTGTAAAGGGTTAAAGTAGAAGGCATTCGTCAGAAATAACCAACGCTTAAAAGCCAGGGATTGAAACAAAGATTTTTTATACCTCGCTGCTTGCAGTCTCGGTATAATTATCAATTGTTAATGGGGTTTATACCCATAACTAAAGTTTTCAACTATACTCTTAACTTCTGCCTTCTACCGAATGACGAATGCCTGATTTTTAAACAGAAAAGGCTGGTATCCCCCGAGTAGCGACAAGTATTGAGACCGAATAAATTCGGCGCGTCGTGTTTCATCCCTGGTCTGAAGACACAGGGTTTTCAAACTTACGGGATTTTTATATGAATACTGAGCTTCATGTGCCAAGCGACTTGCGGTTTTTAACAATTGTTGAAAATTGGTTGCTGAGCAGTTTGGAAGTTGAGCTAGGAGAGCACGTCGATTGGCCTCGTCAGTCGAATCGTTTGCGCTTGGTGTTAGCAGAAGCCTATTCTAACGTGATCCGCCATGCTCACAAAGATCAACCCAATTTGCCCGTGTTAATTCGCTTGAATTTAAAAAATAGGGATATTGGTTTAGAAATTTGGGATTACGGTAAAGGTTACGAAATGGATACTTACAATCCCCCGAGGCCGGAAGCTAAACAGGAAAGCGGCTACGGCTGGCTGATTATGAGCAGACTTATGGATCGGGTGGACTACACTTTGCAAATAGACGGTCGCAACTGTCTGAAGTTAGAAGCTAGTTTGCCGGAAAAATCTTAATTTGTCATGAGTGATTACTCATGAGTGATTAGTGATTGACAATGCACTTTTTGACTCGCTTTGGCTGTCTGTCGCAGAGTGCGGTGACAGCCACTTTTTCGTGCATTATCGTCGGCTCAACGCGAGACTGTAAGATTGTACGGGTACAGTCCCGATCGCAAAAATACCGCAGAAACGGGATTTTTATACCGTGAGTGGCACTTCACCAGAGATTTGGATAAAAAACCCGGTTGCTGTCTCATTCTTGCGATAAAAAGCCGATTGACCTGTCGAGCGCACGACTTTAGCTATTACGTGCGAGCGACAGGTCAAACCAAAATAGACAATTTAAATGTGAAACACCTTATCAAACATCTAATTTCTTGTGTGACCGCAGATTTAGCAATTCTTGGGGAGAAGCTAACAGTTTGACGGTAACAGAAAGAATTTCTTGGTCAGAATTGAGCAAGAACAGCCATCCGACATTAACACCAAATGCGGAAGTTTGCACCCGACCGCTGACCTGAACTTCAACATTGCCATCTTCTAAAATTTGGCTGACACCTTTCTGGGGTTCTAGCTGCATTCCTCGCGCTTCTGTTTGTAGATAAGTAGCGATCGAGATGCTGCCGATAATTGGCTCTTCAAACGGCGCGTGCATAACGCCGTCATCAGCAAATAAATTAGCCGTTGCTTCAAAATCGCCCGCGTTTAAAGTTTCAAAATATCGCAGTACCGTTGGATTTGTGATGCCGGCAATCGTTATAGAGCTAGTTAAAATAGGTGGAGTTGTTGCGGTCATAAAACAAGTGATTTCAGAGGAATAAGTATACTGTAATCATTCTCTTTGTCGTAGCAAATCCCTCAAAAGATATAAGTAGAGTTAGGAAAATAATTCTCCTAAAAAAGGAGGAACTGGAGAGCATCGAACCCAGCTTTGAGATCGATCGACCACAATCAATACTACTTTCAAAAAACGCAAGTGTAAGCAAGCTGCAAACCCTTATGCCATCAGCCATTTCCAATCCTTCAATTCTTGAATCTAAAATCTAAAATCTAAAATCTAAAATGATCTAAACCCAGACACCTGCCGGCATCTGGGTTCCTGGGGAAGTCTGTTTGACAGACCGAACCAGAATATTCTATTTGCGCATCAAATTGAGCAATTCCTTAGGAGATGCCAACAAGTCGATCGCCACAAAGAAAATTTGGCCTTGGGGATCTAGCAAAAACCGCCACGCGATGTTCATGCCCACATTCGCGCCGAACCAGGGAGTTTCGACTTTGCCGGTGACTTTCACTTGTCGGTAACCATCTTCTGCGGGTTCCGATAGGCCTCGCTCCGGCATCATTTTCAGTCCGATGCACTCTTCCCGCATATAGTTGAGGATAGCTTCGCGACCGACGATCGGCTTTTGGAAAGGCGGTTGCAGGGCACCTTCTTCAGCAAATAAACCGACGGCTGGGGTGAAGTCGAAGGCGTTCATGTAGTCGATGTAGTTGAGCACAGTCTGCTCGCTGATACCCTCAATTTTGGTTTTCACCCGCTCTTCTGGAGCGGTGGGAGTGCTGCGAGGGGCAGAGCGTTTGCCGTACTCTTGGCTGAAATCGGGGTCGTAGCCCATGTGAACTACGGTGTTGCGAAGTACGGTAATTTGCTGGCCCGGATCTAGTTTTTTGATGGTTTCTAGAACGGTGGTGGCTTCGGGAGACATTTGATAGCCAGCGGGGATCGGAGCGACAAGGCCCTGTTTCATCAACTGCCCCAACTCGTACCAGAAACCGAGTTTGGTGTTGACGCGCAAGGAAGTGTAAATCCGACCGATCGTGGTGTCGGCGTTGCTGGCTAGGTCAAACATAGTTTTGCTTTGAGCAGCCGGCGACATTTGCTTGATTTCGTTGAGTATGCCTTCGACAAGCGCCATGCTGGCTACTCCCGGTGCTGCTGCGGTGATGGAAATGCCCATTTCGGTGTAGGCATACCAGAGCAAGGCTAGTTGGTCTTCAACGCTGAGTTTGTAAAATGCTTCGGTGGTAGCCGGAACAATGCTAGCAATCTCAGTGTTGGAAAAAATAGATTGAGCTGATTGAATGCTAACTGCCATGTGTATTTTGTGAGATTTGTGATTTTAGTGAGGTACTTGATTTAGGGACTCTCAAGCTGCCTTGATTAAAAGTATGTAACGTTTTGTTAATTTTTGCAAATATAAATTACATATGGCTGAGTTAGAAAACTATAATCAATGGTTTGGTAAATAGCGATCGCCATCACTAGACCGTGCGCCGAAGTAGTTTATTTAGGAAGCCGATCGTTAAAATTGCTTTTCATATCATATAAAATCAAAATAGTCAATACAAAAGGTAAATATTTGCCTGGTGTCAAATGAAAGCGCCAATTAGCAGCAATTTGGTTAAGCAAAAAGCCCTTGAGTTGGGATTTCACAAAGTCGGGATAGCCTCAAAAGACGCGGATTTCGATCTAGAAAAACAAAGATTGCAGGCTTGGTTGGATAAAGGCTATCAAGCGGATATGGGATGGATGGCTAACCCGAAACGTCAGGATATTCAATTGGTGATGCCAGGGGTGCAGTCCTTAATATGTGTCGCCATCAATTACTACACGCCTCACCAACGCCCGGGCGGTTCCGAATATGCTAAAATCTCTCGCTACGGCTGGGGCCGAGATTACCACAAAATTCTGCACAAAAAACTGAAGGTTTTGGCAAATTGGCTGCGATCGCAAGCCGAGGGAATTGAAGCACGGTATTATGCTGATACCGGGCCGATTCAGGATAAAATGTGGGCGCAGCGTGCCGGGATTGGCTGGATTGCCAAAAATGGTAATGTAATTTCGCGCGAATACGGTTCTTGGGTGTTTTTGGGCGAAATCTTGACTAATTTGAAGTTAGCGCCCGATGAGTCCCATACGGAACATTGCGGTACTTGTACTCGCTGCATTGAGGCGTGTCCGACGGGGGCAATTACTGAGCCTTTTGTGGTTAATGCCGATCGGTGTATAGCGTATCATACGATCGAGAATCGAGCCGAAAAATTGCCCGACGAAATTGCATCTAATTTACAAGGCTGGGTAGCAGGTTGCGACATTTGTCAAGATGTTTGTCCTTGGAATCAGCGTTTTGCTAAACCAACTGATGTTGCAGACTTTGAGCCTTATCCTGAAAACATAGCGCCAACACTTGCAGAATTGGCCGACATCTCCGACGAAGAATGGAACCGCAGATTTACAGCTTCGGCACTGCGGCGCATAAAACCAGAAATGCTGCGGCGAAATGCGAAAGCAAATCAAATCAATAGTCATTAGTCAGCAGTCATTAGCCATTAGTCAGCAGTCATTAGTCATTAGTCAACAGTCAGCAGTCAGCAGTCAACAGTCAACAGTCATTCGTAACAAATAACAAATGTCAGCAAATGAACCCAAAGAATACGATGCAGTTTTGGGCGGTCAAAATTTGCCTCCAATTAATGCTGCTATCTTGGGTGGCATAGCAGGAGTCAAACAGCGCTTAGCAAGTCCGTCAGTTGAAGCAAGGCGGGCAGCAATCACAGATGCCCTAAACTATGGAGAAGAAGGTTTAGAAGCAGCAATTGCCGTTTTTGACGATGCTGACGAGCAGGTGCGTGCGTTTGCGGCTGCGATGTTTGGAGCGCAAGAACAGCTAATTTTGCTCAAAAAAGGTGCAGCAATTTGGAATAAATGGAGAGTGCAAAATCTACTTTTATTGGGTGGCTTTGTAGAGTTGAGTTGGGGAGATTTTAGCGGAGTTAATTTGGCTAAAGCCAACCTGAGAGAGTCAAACTTAGTAGGAGCGAACTTTGCATCTGCCAACCTGCGAGGCGCAAAAATATTTAAAAGTAACTTGGAACTAACTAATCTGAAAAATGCTGATTTGACCGAAGCTAACCTGAGCCGCTCCAATCTCAGCGGCGCTGATTTGCAAGCAGCTAATCTCAGTTTAGCCAACCTCCGCTCGGTTAATTTTCGCGATGCTAATTTATCTCAAAGCATTTTGAAAAAAGCTAAACTCTGCGGGGCGGACTTGAGCGGGGCCGATTTGACGGGTGCTGATTTGAGCGGGGCGGATTTGAGTGGGGCAAACCTGGGCGGGGTGAATTTTGCCAGAGCAAATCTGGCGGGGATTAAACTAATTAGATCTAATTTTAACGGCGGGAATTTTAAAGGGTTGGTTTTGGCAGGAGCTAATTTGCGGTGGAGTAAATTTGCAGGAGCTTGTTTTATGGGAGCTAATTTGCGCGGTGCTAATTTAGAGAGAACGGATTTGACAAATACTGATTTTTTTCAAGCAGATGTTACTGGAGCAAACCTTTGCGATGCTGATTTTAATAAAGCTACTTTGGCTGGTGCTAATCTGAGCGGTGCTGTTGTGAAAAGAGCAAATTTCCTGAACGCATATCTCAGCGGAGCTAATTTTAAGGGGACTAATTTGAGCTGGTCTATTATGAAAAAAGCTAATATCGATAATCGGGGGATTTTTGCGGAAGCTAATTGCAGCGGATGTAGCTGGACTTGATATTCTTTACAGCAAGAGAAATTGAAAATGAATAAACTGCAGCGCTGTTTTGTTTGCAAGGAGAGTTTTCAAGAGCAACATTTTTTGTAATTGCTCAACTAGGGGAAAAAAGGGAGCCATGAATAGAAAGGGCTTGTTGAATAGCTTGATAAGCGGTTAAG
>NZ_JAUBRK010000090.1:0-23092 GCF_036701825.1 Microcoleus sp. MOSTC5
GACTCGAACTCATGCACTGGCTAATTTCATAAATTCCTTTTTTTGTCAACTCCTAATACTGAACCGACGCCCTAGAAGCACGGGGTTTCCACCCACAATTTTCGATGAGCAGTCAGTAACTCTGTTATGGTTCGGGGTTGATCTCTGCCATCCGATCGCAACCTGTCGTGATGAGTTGGGTCTGGTTTAAGGGGCGGTTAGCCAGACCCAGAGACTAAAACTGGACTCAGCGACCCGTCAAAAGCTCTAACTTTTCGGGGTATCTCGCCCCTTGCACCGCGATCTTGGAGGCGGTGTCATCAATGTCACGTAGATCGTCGGGCGTGAGTTCGACTGAAGCTGCACCGATGTTTTCGTCCAAGCGATGCAGCTTTGTCGTACCTGGAATGGGTACGATCCACGGCTTCTGGGCCAGCAGCCAAGCAAGCGCGATCTGAGCTGGTGTTGCCTGCTTTTGTTCTGCAATACTGCCAAGCAGATCGATCAGGGCTTGATTCGCCTTGAGAGCCTCCGGTGTGAAGCGAGGCAGAGTGCTGCGGAAGTCGGAGCTGTCAAAGGTCGTGTTTTCGTCGATCTTGCCCGTGAGGAAGCCTTTGCCCAGCGGGCTGTACGGGACAAGTCCGATGCCAAGTTCCTCAAGGGTCGGTATCACTTCCGCTTCAGGCTTTCTCCACCACAGGGAGTATTCGCTCTGAAGAGCTGTGACTGGCACAACGGCATGGGCGCGGCGAATCGTTTGCACTCCTGCTTCAGAGAGTCCAAAGTGCTTCACTTTACCTGACTCAATCAGTTCCTTCACTGCTCCTGCCACATCTTCGATCGGCACGTTCGGGTCAACTCGGTGCTGATAGAGCAGGTCGATCGCCTCGACCTTGAGCCGCTTGAGCGATCCCTCCACGGCTTCCTTGATATGCTCCGGTCGGCTATTGAGTCCGGGTGAACCTTTCATGCCGCGAGGATCGGAATTCGGACTGATGTCGAACCCGAATTTGGTGGCGATTACCACTTGGTCGCGGAAGGGAGCGAGGGCTTCACCCACCAGTTCTTCGTTTAAGTACGGGCCGTAGACTTCGGCGGTGTCAAAGAATGTTATTCCGCGATCGACCGCAGCCCCCAGAAGAGCAGTCATCTCCTGTTTGTCTTTGGGTGGGCCATAGGAAAAGCTCATTCCCATGCAGCCCAGCCCGATCGCCGAGACTTCCAGATGACTATTTCCAAGTTTGCGCTTTTGCATTTTTTGAACTCCTGTTTTTGAATTGAAGGTGAAATTAAATACCTGCCATATCTCATAGCTATTCCTTTTCAAGACTGCTGGCTATGAGCCATAATGCTTTTGCAAGTCTTTCAATCTAAGAGGTAACAGTATGGCTCAAAAAGACGACGCGGCATTTATGCCAGACATCAGTGGCAAGCGCATCTTGCTGGGTTTCTGGCAGAACTGGTCATCGTCGCCAGGCGGCGGCTATCAAGGGGGACAGTCGGCAGACCTGAGCCTGGAAGACATTCCGGCCGGTTACAACGTGGTGGCCGTGGCGTATATGAAAGGCTCAGGCATTCCCACTTTCCAGCCCTACAATGCGTCGGACGCGGAATTTCGGAGGCAGGTGGGTATGCTCAATCAGCAAGGCCGTGCGGTCCTGATTTCGCTGGGCGGGGCGGATGCCCATATCGAATTGACGGCCGGGCAGGAAGAGGCTCTAGCCTCTGAAATCATCCGTCTGGTGGAAACTTACGGTTTCGACGGACTGAATATCGATCTAGAACAGTCCGCCATTGATGTAGCCGACAACATATCTGTCATTCCGGCGGCCTTGAGATTGGTCAAAGACCACTATGCCGAGCAAGGTCAGCACTTCATCATCAGCATGACGCCGGAGTTTTCCTATCTCCGCGACGGCGGCCAATGTAGCCCGTACATTAATGCGCTGGAGGATTTTTATGATTTCATTGCGCCTCAATACTACAACCAGGGTGGCGATGGCGTTTGGGTAGATGAATTGAACCAGTGGCTTCCCCAGAACGACGACGGGCGGAAAGAGGACTTTCTCTACTATCTGACCGACAGCTTGGTTCATGGCACCCGTGGTTACATCCGGATACCAGCGGACAAACTCACCATCGGACTGCCCAGCAACCAGGATGCCGCTGCCACTGGCTATGTGATCGACTCCGCTGTGGTCTACAGCGTCTTCGCTCGTCTGAATGATGCCGATCAGCCCATCAAGGGGCTGATGACCTTCTCCATTAACTGGGATACCGGCAGGGATAAACATGGCCGGGACTACAATTGGGAATTCATCAGCAGGTATTCCAAACTGATCCACGGTGAATCGGATGGGGAAGGCTCGACAACCCCGCCGCCAAATCTGACATCGCCGGAATCGTCAAATCTGACATCGCCGGAATGGCAAAATAACCTGACGTATCAGGTGCAAGACAGCGTGACTTACCAAGGAAAGCAATACACCTGCCTGCAAGCCCATCCCTCCAACCTAAGCTGGACACCAGAAGTGGCCATTACCCTGTGGCGGCTCGCGCAAATGGGCTGAGGAACGAAGCGCATCAATCGAACACAATAGACCTGTTGCACATTAAACTAATCAAGCTCGCTGAGAACGTTCAAAGCAGAAGGGAGCCACGGCTTCGCCCACAAGCTCTTCGTTGGTGAACGGGCCGTAGACCTCGAAAGAATGTAATTCCGCGATCTACCGCAGCTCCCAGAAGAGCAGTCATTTCCTGTTTGTCTTTGGGCGAACCGTAGCCAAAGCTCATTCCCATGCAGCCCAGCCCGATCGCCGAAACTTCTAGGTTGCTGTTGCCAAGTTTGCGCGTTTGCATGATTACTCCTTCGAGGTTCCACCTCGGTTATTCAGATTTAAGGGATGCCATATCGATCGAGAAGCGGTACTTCACATCTGATTTGAGGAGTCGATCGTAAGCTTCGTTGACCTTCTGGATGGGGATGACTTCAACATCGGCGGTGATGTTGTGTTCACCGCAAAAATCGAGCATTTCCTGGGTTTCGGCAATGCCGCCGATGTTAGAACCGGAGAGATTGCGCCGCCCCATAATCAGGCTGAATGCCGAGATCTCCAGGGGCTTTTCGGGTGCGCCAACCAGGGTGATGTTACCGTCGAGGCGGAGCAGGTTGAGATAGGCGTTGATGTCGTGCTTGGCTGAAACGGTGTCGAGGATGAAATCGAAGCTGCCAGCGTGCTTTTGCATTTCGTCGGCATTGCGGGAGACCACGACTTCGTGGGCACCGAGGCGGAGCGCATCTTCCGTCTTACCGGGCGAGGTGGTGAAGACGACGACGTGGGCTCCGAATGCACGGGCGAACTTCACGCCCATGTGGCCTAGCCCGCCGAGACCAACCACGCCGACCTTATTGCCCTTGGTGACTCCCCAGTGGCGCAGGGGCGAATAGGTTGTGATACCGGCGCAGAGGAGCGGCGCGACTCCAGCGAGATCGAGGTTGGTGGGAACTCGCAGAACGAAGCGTTCATCGACGACGATGCTATCGGAGTAGCCACCGTAGGTGACACCTCCCAAGTGCTTGTCTGGGGAGTTGTAGGTGAGGGTCAGGTTCGGGCAGAACTGTTCAAGTCCAGTTTTGCAATTGGGACAGGTTCCATCCGAATCAACCATGCAGCCGACTCCTGCCAGATCGCCAGGCTTGTACTTCGTCACTGCCGAGCCAACCTGAGTGATACGTCCCACCATCTCATGACCGGGAACGATCGGGTAGACCGTGCCGCCGCCCCACTCGTTTCGCACCATGTGGAGGTCGGAGTGGCAGATGCCACAGAAAAGGATTTCGATCTGTACGTCGTGTTCGGTTAGGTCGCGCCGCGCGATCGTGTCGGAGGCCAGCGGTGATGTTGCACTGGCTGCGGAATAAGCTTTCGTGTTGTACATAAATTGATGCCTCTATTGGTTTACGTTTGGTGCCTGGTATTGTTCGTCGCTAACCTGTTCCATATGAGTCATCGCCGTTGGCGGTGAAGGTGACGATGGCGACAATGCTTTGTTGTCGTGTGTTTAGGGTTCGATCGGGTTGGCGGCGAACATCACTGCACTGTTTGGCCGCCATCGATGACCATAGCGTGGCCAATGACGAAGCCAGCCGCGTCGGAGCACAGCCAGAGGACAGCCTCCGCGATCTCCTCGGGCTTGCCCATCCGTCCGACCGGCTCCTCCGCGACCACCTTCGCGCGCCCTTCGTCTGTGCCGCCGGTGAAGCGACCCATCATCGGGGTGTCGATGTAGCCGGGACAGACGGCGTTGACGCGGATGTTCTGCGCGGCGTAGTCGAGGGCCGCTGCCTTGGTCAGTCCGATCACGCCATGTTTCGCGGCGGTGTACGCGGGGCTGCCCTTGATGCCGATGATTCCCGCGCCCGAGGACGTATTGACGATCGCGCCGCCTCCCTGCTTGAGGATCAGCGGGATCTCGTGCTTCATGCACAGGAAAACGCCGCGGAGGTTGATGTCGATAATCCGGTTCCACTCCTCCTCCTCGTACTCGGCGGTCGGAGCTGCCTTCCTCGGCTCGATGCCCGCGTTGTTGAAGGCGAAGTCCAGCCGCCCGAAAGCCTCAACGGTCTTGTCCAGAGCCGCCTTCACGTCCTCAGCCCGCGTCACATCGCACCTGACGGCGATCGCCCGACCGCCGAGTTCTTCGATCGTGCGAGCTGTTTCTTGATTGCCCTGTTCTGAGATGTCAGCGACCGCCACGCTGGCACCTTCACGGGCAAACGCCAGCGCCGCAGCTCGACCGATGCCGCTCGCTCCTCCGGTCACAAACGCAACCTTTCCTGTGTAGCTTCTCTCGTTCGTTGCCATTTTTTACTCCTTTGCGTGTTTCCCATTAGGGAAGTCTTTATTGGAACTTCCTTTTCTTACTCGATCGGCTCCACTGTTGCTTTTACAGAGCCAGGTACATTGAATGCTTCTACGCCAGCATCGATCTTGCCGATCGTGATGATGCCGGGGTCAGGGATTGGTTGTTCGTCGTGGCGATAATAAATAGCCACATCAGGACCGGGAGACCAGTAAATGATGTCTCCAACTTCATAGGTTTTGGTTCGCTCACCCTCATCCGAAATTGCTCTCGGCAGGCGGGCAAACTTTTCTCTTCCAAACAAATCGTTCATCGTCAGCGTTAATGGCAGCAGGGAAACAAAATCCCGAGTGGTTTTACTGTCGATCAGCGTGGCTGTAACGGCTTTGTCTCCGACCTTGATGTTTATCTTCATACTGTTTGCCTGCTGGGTTGATATTTCAGTCGGCATTTTCGACGAGGCACTGCTAGGCATCCTGTTGTCGGCACGGCAGGCTGAGTAACTCAGGGACACCGTTAGGGCGAGAACCAAAATCAGCATTCTCTTCTGGCAGTTTTTCCGCTTGACGGGAAACCATTTCAAAAGCATTAAGCTCTTCCTTCGTACTGCTCGTCGCTGACTTGTTCCATCCAGTCCACGGGTTTGCCGTCGAGCCATTCCTGAATGGCGATGTGCGTCATTGCCGTGGTTGCCGTGGCACCGTGCCAATGCTTCTCACCCGGCTCAAACAAGACCACATCCCCCGGTCGAATTTGCTCGATCGCTCCGCCCCAACGTTGTACCAAACCGCAACCAGCCGTGACAATTAGGGTTTGTCCCAAGGGGTGGGTGTGCCATGCTGTCCGAGCACCAGGCTCGAACGTGACGCTGGCACCAGACGTGCGTGCTGGTTCGTGCGCCTCGAACAGGGGGTCTATGCGGACAGTGCCGGTAAAATACTCAGCCGGTCCTTTGGCGGAAGGCTGTGACCCACTTTGTTTAATGTCCATTTCTTAATTCCTTCACTTGATGCCATTTCGGTGGCTGTCATAATCGTAGAAATTGAGCACTTCTCGCTTCTCTATCAATAGGAATGGATGTTTTAAGAAGCAAGGTTAACTTTGATGGCATTTTGGTTGTCACCCAGCAGGTTTCTTGCCCAATCAAAACTGAGTTTTCTCTTGTATAAAAGTCCAGAATGCTTACAATTCGCCGGAACCGTTTTTCATTGCTTTAGCTTCATTCTAAGAATCCTCAAGCCCAAGCAATAGAACGATCGTCTAAGATTGTTGTACAATCCTGCAAACTTAGAAATGAACGCTGCCAAAACGACTGAAAAGTCCGCTAGGTCGTTAATGAACGACCAGCAGGCAAAGCGCGAGGCAGATAGAGCGCAAGCCCACAGAAACGAACTGATGAATAGCCGATTGCACAGGCTATTCGTCAGGATGGGACGATTGAGCCGCTGACTGAAAGGATTGCACTTCAACCGATCCTCCTCACCTTCGGAATGCGTTGATAGTGTCTCTATCCCTACCTTTTGTGCGATCGCCCAGGGCAGCAAAGAAGCCCTTCTGAGCAGGGCGATCGCGCTTCAGTACGACCCGATGCATTATCTGCTTGGTACGATCGAACTGACGTGAGTCCATTGGATGTGCCTCTGGTGGATGCTGATTATATAGCGGTTCTCAATAAAATGAGGTACACACCGCTCGCAATTGATGCCCTATGCCCTATGCCCTATGCCCTATGCCCTATGCCCGCGAGAGCACCTCATGTTGCTGAGAAAGGCTATACCTGTTCATTGCTAGTTTCAACCGAACTCAGCGCCGCTTTGAGGGTATGCCAAGCCAAAGTTGCACACTTAACTCGCATCGGATATCGGGAAACACCTTGCATGATATTGAGTTTCTCCAACGGAGGCTCAAACTGAGTATTTCCCGCTGCCATCTCGCGGAACTGTTCTATCATTAAAAGCACCTGTGAAATAGTTTTACCTTTGATAGCGATCGCCATTAAGTCAGCAGAAGCAAGGCACAAAGCACAACCTGCACCTTCAAATTTAATATCTGCAACTTTACTTTCTGCTTCATCTAGTAGCAGCGTTAAATCAATCACATCACCGCAATAGGGATTTTCTCCTCGGTGTTGACGGTGTACTGGGTCAGTTTTTCCTTTGTTTTGCGGTTTTCTGGCGTGTGTCAAAATTACTTGTTGGTAAATTTGGCGATCGTTAGTTTGCATAATCTCTTCACTCTTTAAAATTCTTTAATAGCAACTGTTTGTAATCGTCCGGGGTATCAATATCAATCGCAGCTTCTGGTATTAGCAGAATCAATCCTGTATCTATATATTTTTGTATTAACGCTTTTGCACCTTTATCTCCTTCAAGCTGCATCAGTTCTGGAAATAAGGCCTTGCTAAACAGGGCAGGTACGCCCGTAGTTTCGTTATACTTTGAGGCAACAATTACTTTTTGCGTTTCTTGATAACACTGCATCAATTGATTGAAAATCTGGGGAGAAACTAGCGGCTGATCTGCAAGTGAGATGATAACTGCATCAACTTTAGAGTTAGTTTTCAGTAGCATACTAATACCAGCGCGAATAGAAGAAGACATTCCCTCTTGCCATTGGGAGTTCTCGACAACTTGCACTGCCTTTGGCATTAGTTCCGGTTTAATTTGTTCTGCATAAGCTCCCAGGACTACTATTATAGGTTGGCACAGAGAAGCTAAGGCAACTTCAACCGCATGGAGTATCAGGCTGCGTCCTTGATAAGAAAGCAATTGTTTTGGTCTTCCCATGCGGGTTGCAGATCCAGCAGCGAGAATAATTAGACCGATTTTAAATACCATAGCCAAGTTTTGAATTTTTGATTATTAAGAACATACTCCTATAGCCTTTCTCAGTAACATGAGGTACTATCTGGCATTGGGCATTGGGCATTGGGCATTGGGCATTGGGCATTGGGCATTGGGCATTGGGCATACCTCACTTTCTTGAGAACCGCTATATTAGTCATTAATTTTTTGATGATTGACTATTGATTGAAGTATGAATTGGTACAGTGCGATTTCTTAAAAAACCGCCTTGATGCTTTGCTGTTACTGCTTGAATTTCGGCGATAATCGCCAGAGCAATCTCTTCGGAATTATCTGCCCCAATGTCGAGTCCCACCGGACTATATAAATTTTGTTGCTGTTGTGGAGTGGGGATAACTCCTTCTTCTTGTAGTTCTTGCAATAATCGGGCTGTTCTTTTCTTAGGGCCAAGTACACCTAAGTATTTTAAGCCAGAAGGCAATAACACTCTCAGCAATTCCCGATCGTCTAAATAATTATGAGTCATAACTACAGCAACAGTACGCTCATCTATCTCGATGTTTTTTAATACATCCTGAGGAGAACAAAATTTAACTCGATCGGCTTCTTGAAAACGCTTTCGGCTTGCTTCCCGTTGGCGGTTATCAACTATAGTAATATGCCATCCTAACTGTTTGCCAAAGCGAACAACGGGAAGAACGTCATACCCAGCACCGAAAATTACCAGCGACAGTGGCGGCCCAATGACTTGAATAAAAACTTCAACTTTCCCGCCTATTAACTGATATTGTTTCCCTACCGAGGTTTTGTGTTGAAGTGCTGCTTGTGTATCCCTTAAAACCGCTGCTGCTAATTCCTCATCGCTGATGTGGTTGATTATATCTGAATTTAGTAGCAAGCGATCGCCTATTTGAGATTTGCTTTCACCCTCTATATTAAATACAGTTGCAATAGCACTCTCAAACCGAGTATCAAGGCATTTGTGGACAAAACTAATTTGGTTCGGCTCGTTTACTGGCAACGATTCAATCAAAACATAAGCAATGCCTTGACAGCCAAGCCCCAATCCCCAAATTAAATCTTCCTCGGAGGTGGAGTCATACTTAACCACACAAGGACTACCAGTGTTCATTACCTGCTGTGCTTTCTCAAATACATCACTTTCCAAACAGCCACCGCTAATTGCACCTACTATCAAGCCATCTGCACTCATCAACATTCGCGCACCAGGTCGGCGATAAGTTGAACCTTCCACTTTAACTAAAGTTGCCAAGGCTAGCTTTTTCGTCGTGTCTTTTACTTGCTCTAAAGCAGCCTTAATATCGTGTAGTTCTTTCATTGGTCAGCCTAAAATTTTTTGTATCTCACTGTTTAAGTTTGATTATAAAGACTTCAGCATAAAGGACGATATAACGATACTTGCAAGTTATTGTACAATCCTGCAAAATTCTTCTTCTAAACTAATCATGGGACGAGCCTGTAAAGCTTTGGTTTGATGACTTTTAACTTACTTGCTTGTCCCTTTCTGATCCCGAACTCACGTTACATATAAATCGCACGGCTCAGACGAACCCCGAAATCGGCATCCGGATTTGTCGTGGCGTCACCAAGCCGCTCTTGCATTACTGCAACTGCCAAGTCCCGGCGCTTTGGCGATCGTGATGCGTCGGCAGATGCCAGCGCTGCCGCCATCTGTTCGCGCGTGAGATCGGTGCAATAGCAGGGCGTGCCGGGTTGCTGACGCCACGAATCGGCGATCGTGCCCGCGTCGAAAGCATCAAGCCCGGTGTCTTCGACGAGGGCCATCGCCACGGAGCGATCGTTCTCGCGGTCAGCAGCCACAGGGAGGGCGATACGGTCAGGGCTTCCAGCAGGCTTGCCCTTAGTGGCGAAGGATCCAGACCCGATCGCGTTCCACGCCTTGGCGATCGGCCGGCCTAGCTGTTCGGCCACCCAGAGGCTCTCAACCTGCCCGGCCTCGATGGCATCGATTTTGTCGTCGCGGTGGGGATAGTAATTAGACGTGTCGATGACGACTGTCTCGGCTGGTAGGTTGGCGATTAGCGGCGCGATTGTGGGAATGCGGTTGAGAGGGATCGAGAGGATCACCGCGTCAACGTCCTCCACCGCTTCAGCGGTCGAGACCGCGCGTGCGCCGAAAGCCAGCACATCGGCCTCGATGGTCTCTGGGCCGCGAGAGTTGGCCACCTTCACGTCATGTCCGGCCGCACTGAGTTTGCGTGCCAAAGTCTTCCCGATATGGCCAGTGCCTAAGATTCCGATGTTCATTTTATCCATGATAAATAATCCTTTTACGGAGTTGTTTGACGGGGTATTGCCAGCCCGTTCAACGTGTCGCGAAGCTCGGCAAGGTCTTCATCGGAGAGACGGCAGGCCGTCTCGATCTTTTCAGGGATCGAGCACGCTGCCTCGCGGAGTGCCTCGCCCGCTTCTGTCAGATCGATAAGAACGCGGCGTTCGTCCTGCAGGTCACGGGTGCGCGTCACCAACCCCGCGCTCTCAAGGCGCTTTAAGAGGGGCGTCAAGGTTCCGTTCTCCATACCGAGTTCTTGCCCTACTTCCCCAACAGTGCGCGGGGTGCCCTCGTAGAGAGCCAGCATGACCAGAAACTGAGGATAGGTCAGGCCCAAAGGCTCAAGAAAGGGCCGATGAAGCCGAATGACCCGGTTCGACGCACTGTAGAGGGCAAACGAAAGCTGCCTCCCCACCTGTCGCCGTTGGTTGATGTTCGAGTTATTATCCATTTAAAAATCCAGTCAACAACTATTATATAGCGCACTACATAATAGTTCAATACCTATAATTAACTTTTTTCGGGACCAGTCTTGCACCCATTCCCATGCCTTGCACCAAGGCGACGGTACGAAGATTCTTCCACACTGCCCACCGTTGCCAGCGCGCACCGTTCCCCCTGAGGTTCGCGTTTGCGCTCGCTTCGACTACCGCTGGCACTTCAACTATCCAAGGACATCACTCACAGCAGCTTGTCCGGCGTAATCGGCAGGTCCCTGATGCGTTTGCCGGTGGCATGAAAAACAGCGTTGGCGATCGCCGCCGGGATGCCCACCATGCCGAGTTCGCCCATACCCTTGACACCGAGCGGATTGACGACTTTATCCTCCTCCTCAACGAAGATCGTATCGATCTCCAAGACATCGGCATTAACCGGCACGTGATAGTGCTGCAAATTCGGATTCATGATCCGCCCGTAGCGGTGGTCGATTTCAGTCGCCTCTTGCAGCGCCATACCAATGCCCCAGACAACGCCGCCGATTTCCTGACTGTGCGAGGCCTTCGGATTCATAATCTTGCCGCAAGCAGTCACTTCAATGGCGCGCGTGACGCGGACAGTCCCCACATCCGGATCGACCTTCACTTCAACGAACTGCGCGCCGTGCGCCAACGTCGCATACTTCTCGCGCTCCTCTGAGGGACGCGACTCGAATGTTTCCGTGATTGCGGTGAGACCGTTACGCTTCATCACTGCGGAGATGTTGACGGAACGATCCGGGTCGCTTATTAGTCGCAGTTGCCCGTCGAGCATCTCGACATCGGAGGAGGCTGCCCCCTTGAGCGGAGAATTCGGTTCCTGGTTCGCGAGGGCGAGCAACTTCGTGCCGATCGCCAGAGCCGCCCCGCGCACCGCCGAGCCGACGCTCGCCGTCGTCCAAGAGCCCCCCTGCGACGGTGCCCGAGGGAACTTCGTGTCGCCGAGTTCAAATTTCACCTGCTCCAACTTCAGCCCCAGATACTCGGCAGCGATCATGGTCATCACCGTGTAGGTGCCAGGTCCGATGTCGCTGGTCGCACTTGCGACTTTGGCCGTGCCGTCCACCTGCAGCGTGACGAGGGCGGCAGCAGGCATCTGGAAAGCGCCCCAGACGCCGGTCGCCATTCCCCAACCCACGAGTAGGCGTCCGTCACGCATCGATCGCGGCTCGGACTTGCGATTCTTCCAACCGAATTTTTCCGCGCCCAGCCGGTAGCACTCCCGCAACGCCTTGCTCGAAAATGGCTTGCCGCTCTCGGGGTCTACTTCGGCATAGTTGATCAGCCGAAGTTCGAGCGGGTCGATCGCCAGCGCGTAAGCCAGCTCGTCCATCGCACATTCGAGCGCGAACATCCCGCTAACGGCCCCCGGTGCGCGCATCCAGGTCGGGGTGGAGAGATCCGTGTTGGTAATCTTCAGCGGCGCGTAGAGATTCGGGCACGCATAGACTTGGCGCGTGAAACCCGTGGTGTTGTCTGAGAACTCCTCGATGGTGGAGGTGTTGTGCACGGCTTCATGAATCATCGCCGAGAGCTTTCCCGATCGCTCCGCGCCGAGGGCGATCTTCTGAATCGTGTGCGGACGATAACCGTGGCCAGTGAACATTTGCGTGCGCGTATAGACAACCTTGACTGGGCGCCTGAGTTCGCGGGCTGCCATCGCTGTCAGCGCCGGATAATAGTTCGGGCGCAGCGACGCTCCAAACGCCCCGCCGACGAAGGGCGAGACCACACTCACGTTTTCCTCAGGCAGGCCGAAGCTCGAAGCCAAATGTGTACGCACGCTATAGACCGCCTGCGTCTTGTCGAAGACCGTTAGCTTGTCGCCTTCCCAGACCGCGATCGCCGCGTGCGGCTCCATGGGGTTGTGGTGCTCGATCGGGATGCGGTACTCGGCCTCTACCTTCACGGCCGCTGCGCGCATCGCCTCTTCGGGATTACCGCGCCGCTTCGGAGGCGGCTCTTTAGTGGGGACGCGCGCGATCGCGCGCACCGCCTCAGTGTCGGTCATGTGCTGCTGTGAGTTGTAGGAGACTTTAACCAGACGTGCCGCATAACGTGCCTGCTCGTATGTCTCGGCGACGACGAGTGCCACCGGCTGCATATTGAAGAAGATTTTGTCGGACTGGAGCGCCCTAAACGACTTGTCTTCCTCCTCGGTGGCACGGGGCGGGGACTGCTCCGTGGAAGGCTTCGGACCAAGCTTGGGTGCGTTCAGGTGCGTGAAGACGCGAATTACGCCTGCGGCGCCTTCAGCCTCACGGGTGTCGATCGATTTAATCGTGCCCTTTGCTACGGTTCCCAGCACGATAAAACCGTAAGCGAGATTGGGAACTTGGAATTCTGCCGCGTATTTAGCCTTGCCCGTAACTTTGGCTGCGCCGTCCACGCGGCTCATTTCTTTTCCGATGTATCTTGCCATTTCGTTTATCCTCCCTAATATCAAATCCGCCCTTCATCGTCCTGTATTCATCTCTCTGTTCTCTGACTCTGCGTTCTCTGCGTTCTCTGCGGTTTAATCATTCCAATACAACCGGAATTGATATAATTAGGCCGCACCGCTCGTCATCGCTTGTTGCAAAGCCAGAACAATGGCGCGTTTTCCGAGTTCGACTTTATAACCGTTATGTTCAAGCGGTTTCGCATCTTTCAAAGCCGCTTCGGCAGCAGCCTGAAAATTTGTTTCCGTCGCAGGTTTGCCGATCAGAACTCTTTCGGCTTCGGGCGAACGCCAAGGTTTATGCGCCACGCCTCCCAAAACAACGCGTGCCTGTTTGATGGTGTTGCCGCTTGTTTCTAAAGCAGCAGCCACGGCAAGCAGTGCGAAAGCATAGGAAGCCCGATCGCGAACTTTTAGGTAATAAGACTTATTGGCGAAATTATTCTTCGGCATTTCGATCGCCACGATCAATTCCCCATGCTGAAGATTGTTATCTTTTTCAGGCGTGTTGCCCGGCAAGCGATGAAAATCCTGAAGCGGGATTGTGCGTTCTTGCCCGTTCGTGCCGCGAATCCTCACTACCGCGTCCAGCGCATAAAGCGCATTCGCCATATCGCCCGGGTAAGTCGCCACGCATTTGTCGCTGTAGCCAAAAATGGCATGAATGCGATTGAGTCCCTGAAGCGCTCCGCATCCGCTGCCGGGATCGCGTTTGTTGCAGGGCATAGCGATGTCGTAAAAATACTGGCAACGGGTGCGCTGCATTAAATTTCCCCCGTTAGTCGCCATATTGCGAAGCTGCGCGGAGGCGCCGGCTAAAATCGCCATTGACAGCAGCGGGTAATTTTGCCGGATGAGCGGATGGTTGGCCGTGTCGGTATTTTTGGCTAAGGCGCCGATCGAAATTCCGTTCGAGGTCGATCGAATTTCCGCCAGATTCAAACCTGAGATGTCAACAAGTTCGCTGGGACGCTCCACGTATTCTTTCATCAAATCAATCAAATTTGTCCCGCCTGCGAGAAACTTTGCCGTTTGATTAGCGGAAACGGTGCCAACGGCGCTTGCCGCATCGGTTGCGCTTGAATATTTAAACGATTTCATCGGCTTTGCTCTCCTGATTTAAGGCCACGGCAATTTCTTCATCGCTCGCGAAATGCCAGGCCTGGGCTGTTTCGCGCCCGGAATGAACTTCTCTGATTGCCGCCACGATTCCCGGATACGCGCCGCAACGGCAAATGTTGCCGCTCATGCGTTCTCTGATTTCTTCATCAGAGAGTTCTAAATTCTGCGCGATCGTCCGCAAATTGTTAGTGACGTGACTCGCGTCGCCGTTTTTGGCTTCCTGCAGCAGCGCCACCGCCGAACATATCTGCCCCGGCGTGCAGTAGCCGCACTGGAAGCCGTCGTGTTTGATGAACGCCGCCTGCATCGGATGAAGATTGTCGCCGTCAGCGATCCCTTCGATGGTCGTCACCTCTTTCCCCTCGCAGCTAGCGGCAAGTGTCAGACAAGAAAGCACGCGGCGCCCGTCAACGATCACCGTACAAGCGCCGCACTGTCCTTGATCGCATCCTTTTTTAGTGCCGGTCAATCCCAGTGTTTCGCGCAGGGCATCGAGCAGCGCAGTGCGCGAATCCACTTCCAGGCGTTGGGCCGAGCCGTTGATTTTCAAAAGCACCTTAACGGCGTTTTGAACTCCAGGGGTCTGGGCAAACACCGCGTCGGGCGCAGCGGCGAGGGTGGCAAAGGCCTCCTCTTTAGCCAGCAGGTGGAAGGCGAAGGTGCCGAGTAGGGCAGCCATGCTTTGCCCCAAGAATTTGCGGCGAGCAGCGCCAACAATACCGAGTTGGTCGAGCAGTGTTTCTTCGTCCGCGCTGAGCTGCGAATCGCTCTCGGTTGAACTGAAATCTTTCCGTTCTTGATTATCGTCCATGCTTCTCCTTGCAAAATTCTCAAACAACCGTTAGATAAGTGTTTGTTTTTCGCGCTGACTCTTCTAACGGTCTGCACCCACTGAAGGCGCTTCTGTGCAATATTTATTTACAACCTGTCCCAATTTGCAGGTATCTCGGCGGCCACCCGTATTGAACCAATCTCATCCACTCCAAGCTAAAGAGGATCGAGCCCCGGCTATATGTTCTTCCTTTCCAGTTAGCAAGGCGAATAAGGCGTATTCCACGGGATGAGCATTCCAGAGTTCTATGATGTGTTCCTTCATATAAGACCATACGATCCCACCAGCAGTTTGGTAATGCTCGAGCACATCCTGGAGAACTTGCTCGCCGAAGGTGGCATAGAAACAGACGAAATCCTTGGCAGGATCGCTTACTGCGGCTTCTGTCCAATCGATTAGTCCCATCAAATTTCCGTCTTTGTCCACAAGCGTATGACCGGGGTGAAAGTCTCCGTGAATCAAAGCCGAATGCTGAGGCCACAAGGCATCATTGGCAATCCAGTCCTGCCAACGTGCCCAGCGTGTATCAGAAACACCAAGCAGTTCTCTGGTCTTCTCCATATTCTCTGCCATAGATTGCCGCACTCGATCGACTGTTTGAACTCGGATACTGAATTGTTTCACTACCTCAATGTGTGTTCTGTGAAGTTGCGCCAGTGTTTTTGCCACCGAAGAAATGTATACAGCAGGCGGGGACTTCGGATCGATGTACCATACATAATCGCCGATATCTGGATCTATGGTTCCGGCAGGAATTCCCTTTAATAGCGGATAGGCAACGAGTTCATCCGAAACAATTTTCCAGACGGGAACGCTCACATCGACTTGGCTTTTAACCAGTTCAAGAACTTCTCTTTCATAATACATACGCTCAAGAACATCAAGCCTTCTGGGAAATCGCAATACCCATTTGCTATTATCCTCTTTGGCAGTAGCAAACGCAGTTATGAAGTCCATTCCGGATTTGTTAATATTTAAGTTATCTGCGTCCAAAATGAAGCCATTTTTGTCGGCGATGCTAAGTATTGTCCTGATTTGGTAGTCTTCACTAACAGATTTAGTCATTTTAAATTCGCTGCTTCATGAGCATTGGCTAACATCTATGTCAGGCGTTCACCTCAAATTAGCCCAACGTAACATCAATAATATATAGCCGCACTACACCAAAGGGCTAGAATGTGAAATCAAGGGCGACATTATTGGATTCTACGTTGTTAGAATCACGACCCGGGCGCACTGTACTGCTCGTCGCTGACCTGTTCCATCCAGTCGGTACTCTTGCCGTCGAGCTGTTCCACGATGGCGATATGCGTCATCGCAGTGTTTGGCGAGGCTCCGTGCCAGTGTTTCTGACCGGGCGGAATCCGAACGACATCTCCTGGCCGGATCTCCTCGATTGGGCCACCCCAGCGCTGCACCCGCCCGACACCTGCTGTCACGATCAATATCTGACCGAGCGGATGGGTGTGCCATGCCGATCGAGCACCAGGCTCAAATGTAACGTTGGCGCCAAACGTGTTTGCTGGAGCGATCGCCTCGAACAGAGGATCGACGCGCACCGAACCAGTGAAGTTTTCGGCTGGCCCCTTCCGCGAGGGCACAGAGCCGCTTCGCGTGATGTTGATTGTCTGCGAATCTTGTATTGGCGCGGTCTGGGGAACACCGGACCCCTCGGCGGTTCCTGCCGGATTTGCTTGGGCCGAGGCCGAAGCGAGCAGAGAAAGCGATATGACTGTTGCGGTGAGCAGTTTCATCGTTTGAATTCCTTTGGCTACCCCAATTGTAGAGATAGAGCACGCGATCGCCTGCTCTATCAATAGGGATGAATTTTTTAAGAAGCAAGGTTCGCCTTGATGCCCTTTTGGTTGTCAGTAGGCGAATCTCTTGCCCAATCAAAACTGAGTTTACTCTTGTATAAAAATCCACAATGCTTATAAGAAGCCGAAATGGTTTTTCATTGCTTTGGCTTCATTCTAAGAATCCTCAACGGCAAGCAATAGAACGATCGTCTAAGATTGTTGTACAATCCTGCAAACTTAGAAATGAACGCTGCCAAACCGAGTGAAAAGCCCGATATGGAGTTAATGAACGACAAGCAGGCAAAGCGCTTTGCAGACAGAGCGCAAGCCCACAGAGACGAACTGACCGAGCGGATTGCACGGGCGATTCCTCATGATGGGATGATTGAGCCGCTGAAAGGATTGTACTTCAACCGCTCCTCCTCACCTTCGGAATGCGTTCATAGTGTCTCTATCCCTGCCTTTTGTGCGATCGCTCAGGGCAGCAAAGAAGTGCTTATGGGCTGCGATCGCTATCAGTACGACCCTTTGCATTATTTGCTGGCTACGGTCGAACTGCCGATTGCCAGCCAAATTCTGGAAGCGTCTAAGACGCAACCGTACCTTAGCCTTCGCCTCGATCTCGACCCCACACTTGTCGGTTCAGTCATGGTTGAGGCGGGCGAGCCCTCACCGCAAAGGGGTGCTGATGTGAAAGCGATTGACGTAAGTCCGTTGGATGCAAATCTTTTGGACGCTGTGGTGCGGCTCGTCAGGCTTCTAGATTCCCCTGCTGAAGCTAATGTTCTGGCACCACTGATTAAGCGGGAAATTATTTACCGACTCCTGATGGGAGAGCAAGGTGGTCGGCTGCGTCATATTGCTGTTCTGGGTGGCTCTACCCACCAAATTGCTAGAGCAGTCGATCGACTTCGTAAAGACTTTAACCAGCCGCTGCGGATTGAAAGCATCGCACGAGAGCTGGGAATGAGTGTATCGAGCTTCCACCATCACTTTAAGTCTGTCACTGCCATGAGTCCTTTGCAGTTCCAGAAGCAACTGCGGCTCCAGGAGGCTCGCCGTCTGATGCTGGGGCAAAACCTTGACGCTACCAGTGCTGCGTACCGTGTGGGTTATGACGATTCCTCGCACTTCAACCGAGAGTACAAGCGGCTCTTTGGTATACCACCGATGCGCGATATGGAGCGGCTGCGAGAAGCTGCTAGGGAGATTGCGGGTTCAACATAGTCCAGACTTCAATATTATTGAGAAGGTAACTGAATTGAGCAAAGCTGAGGAGAGTTAAAGTAACAGAACAAGGTGTAGTCATCCCCAAAAAATATCTTAAAGGAGTTGAATAGGTAGAAATTATTAATGGGAATAATATTATTTTGGTGGGAGTAACCAATCCAACCGATCCGATTTTTGAGAGAGAGATGAATTCGATAAAATGCGGTGTTTCTGATGCCTCTGAAAAACTCTATAATTATATTTACGGTAAATAAGGAGGATGAATGAAAACTATAATCAGATGGAGTGGTTTTGCGTGCTTTTTACTTACAGCTAGTTATATCTATGGAGCATATGCAGAAGACTGTAGGCAGCATCTTCAGGCAGGGACAAGCTACCGAACTTGGCATCAAGGGCCAACACTTGCATTTAGCGGGCAAATCACGATTGATCGTACTTACCAGTGTCCTGAAGGAATATGCTTTTCAGCAAAAATGTCTTTTGATAACTACAATGGTGGCATGGATATAGCAACAGGGTTTTGGGCTGGCTCACGTTTTGAATTAAGAAGATATGTCGCTGCTGGTAATAACACCCAAATGTGGAGTGGCCAGTGTATCGCGAAGTCGGTTAGAGGTAATTGGTACATCGAAAACGAACAGTCCAATAAGGGTCAATTTTCTATAACTTATTAAAAAGCAGTTATAGTTCCGGCAATCCTATAGATAGAAAATCATCTTGCGCTCGCCCTGTTAATAATTTCCACAAACTGATGCACTAAAGCAGTCAACCCTCAGAAAACTCCCCGGCGTGGAATCGATCGCGCTTTAAATAAAAATATTTAACCAAGGTGGGCATTTTGCCCACCCTAATTCCTACTTCCCTACCGTGAAATACTCATTCTTAGCATACACGCTAATAATGCAGTCTCCCACTTCAAAAAACATCCCTTCTTGCTCATCTTTAGAAAATTGCAAGTTGCCGTATTTAGAATTAATTTCCTCAGCAGTCGCCGCTTTAGCCTCCATTTCATCCGGGATAAGTCCGGTAGAACCGATATAGAAAACCAGCGGTGAAACTTTTTCCCTGTACACTTTTTCGGCATAAGCTTCCAGTCGCTCATTCGCATTAGCTAAAGCAGCGACAAACTCCTCTCGCTTGACATCTTCTCCCTGCCATTTCGCTTGCAAAAGGCGCAGCAAACTATCTGCACCAACTTTGGCTAAAGTAGCGCCAACAATTCCGTTATCCTCCAACCCCAAAAACTCATCAAAAATCAGTTTCATCAAGTCGTCAACTTTGGTAATTTTTGTTCGGGATGACAGCGTTTTGTGTGCGAAGACAACAGGCTCATCTAACGTGATGTCAAATGTCGGTTTTGCTAGCTTTTCGCCCGTGTTTTTGTGGTAAACTTCATAAAGGCGATCGAGAAATTTGTTGGCCGAGTGCAACTTGCCGAAGTTGAGGATGTTTTTGCTGCCGATGTCGATTTTGTAGCTGACTCGCGAATCTACTGAACCGTTGGCGATCGCACTTTTTAAATCTGTGTATTCCGTCGTCGTCGGAAAGTTGATGTAAAGGTTTTTTGACAGATAATGCTGTTTCAATTCTTCCAATTGTTCCGCCGTGTAAGCCTCGGATTCCTCCTTCAAATGAGCCGAGAGAATGCTGGAGAGAATTTTGATTTCTGCGAGTTCCTCAAACACTCCGTCCAGGCTGCCGTAACGCCCGTCAAAAGGCACCAGGGGCAAAGTCTCTAACTTAATATCGTACTCTGAACGGAAGTCAAATTCTTGCACGGGCGAACCGTCTTTTTCCAGGACACCGCATTTTTTGAGCAAATCAAACACTGGTTTGCTGCTGATTTTGGTTCGCAGCGACTTAATATTAACTTCGCCGTCGCTGACAATGGTATAATTGTTGAAAGTATTGAGGTCTGTAACTAGAATTCCCGCCACTTCTGCGATTAAAGTTTCATCCTCAACTTTTACCAGCTTAGCTTTTCGGGTAATCAGCATATTGATGGTAGCGGTATTTTGATTGATGGCAAATGAACCCATTTGCACGTATTCGCCACCATCTAAGAATTCAGTTTTCAGCCAAGGCTTGACAAGGTTGCCGTTTTCGTCTCGCTTTCCTTCAATTCGCTTCAAACCTTTTCGCTGATAATTTTCTTGCAAGTGTTTCAAGTTGATGATGATGCTGTTGCTGTTTTCCTCCAATATCTCGATCAACTCCAGCAGGGAAATTTTATCGCTGACTTTTACCCGATCGCCAATTTCATGATTTTTCAACACCTCAGCCGCAAAAACAGCCTGTTCCAAATCTTCCGTAAACTCGGCTATTTGGGCATTTGTCAAAGCTTTAGCGTGTTTTTCCGTCAAAGTAGCGTCGAAAGTGCTCGCCAGCGCATACTTAGCCGTATTTAAATTCCCGTCAGCGAGGTTAGCTTTCGCAAAAGCAAACACCGACTCATCAGTTTGAGCAACGGGAACATCTAGTTTCTCATACTCATCTTTGGTGACTTTCTGATACTTGTAAAACAGCCCGCGATCGTCTGCTTTGAGCCCGCAGATTTTCAGCGTGCTCGATGAACCGTTGATTTTTTTGCCGCTTTTGGAAACAAAAACTTGATAATCATATTCCTTAATTAACGGTTCTTCCAGCGGAGGTGCAACGGAACTGCCTAACAGTTTTGTGCTGTCGTAAAGAGCATCATAAACCATTTTGACTTCGCCAGCGCGGATGCAATTTCCCGATAATGTGTTGGCGATTTTGGAGAGAAGTTTGAAGTCAGCAGAGGCATAGGATATCGTGTTGGCAAACACATCCATGTCTTTGAGTTCTTCGCAAATTTTCCCGAGTTTTGCAGCTTCGGAATTGGCACTGGGGTCATTTGCATAGCCGTCTGTGTGCAAATTAATCGCTGTCATTTCTCCGGCTTTAACCAGAGATTTAGCGAGTTGCATCGACTGCGATATGCAGGTACAGCCAGCCGTGTGGATTTTTTTAATTTCTTTGATGTATAGAGAGTCAAACTTCAGCACTTCTTGAATAGGAATTCGCTGGAAGTGACAAATTACGTCCCCCTTGTCAGCATAGGAAATCAGGCTGACAATTAGCTGGTAATTGTTGTATTCGTCTAAGGTCAAAAGCTTGATTAGGGTTTCTTTCAGCGGTTCTAAGTCATAATACATTGAGCCGGAACGGTCGATGATGATGATGCTGTGAGCGACGGATTTTTCTGGGATATCTCCGGGCTTTCTTTCTAAATTAATGCGATCGACTAGATAGAATGCCTTTGCGTTTCCGGCAAAATTGTAGAGGGTAAATTTGGTGCGAGTATTGGAGGCTGCTTGGCTGCTGGAACTTTTGACTTGAGATGATTGTTTTGCTTGCCGTGCCATAGTTTTCACCTATGTTGACTTATTCCTCAACTTAATCATGACATGCGCTTATGGGGATGTCAAGGCCTGTGTAGAAAATTATCTGCGAAGCTGAATAAGCATTAATATTTAGCGCTGCGCTGCCAGGGAAAACTGTGGCGGTAGGCTAAAGGTGGGCTGTTTTAGCAAAAGTAGTGGATCAGCCTAAGTCGTTTAGTAAATATTGAGTCAATCATGGTTTATTTAGAAAATCCGCTGCTCAAACTTTATCTAAATGTGTTCGCATGGGTGATGTTAGGATTTTTTCTCGGCCGCCAGCTACCGAGAAGCTATTCTACATATTTAGCCAAGTTTCTTTTCTTCTTTGGCACGCCATTGAGCATTGTTGCTTTTATCCGCAGCGCCAAATTGTCGGGCGCTATTTGGATGGCGCCGCTGATAGCTTGGGCGGCAATTCTAGCAGGTGGAGGACTCGCTGGGATTGTGATAAATTTCGCTGTCGGCGAGGAACGTTTCAAGACTCTTAATCCGATCGCCCAAAATAGCCCGGAACACACCACCGCTTGGAGTTTGCCCACTCAAGGTAGCTTCTTATTGGCAACGATGGTGGGTAATACGGGTTTTTTAGGCATTCCCGTCACCTTGTCCTTATTAGGTTCGGAACACTTTGCCTGGGCGTTGTTTTACGACTTGCTAGGCACTACGATGGGAATCAATATACTGGGAGTTGCTATTGCTTCTCACTGCGGTAAAAGCGATCGCCCTCAGAGTTGGTTAGGTCCGGTGCGGGCAATTTTTCTGAATCCGGCACTGTGGGCTTTTGGTTTAGGATTTGTCTCGCGCAGCTTGCCGCTGTCGGCACAAATCGCAGAATTGTTAACAACAGGCGCTTGGACTGTAATTACTTTAGCTTTAATTACGATCGGGATGCAGTTGAGCAAGTTGAATTCCTTACACAACCTCAAACAAGTTTTGGCTTGTCTGGCGATTAAAATGCTGTTAGTTCCCTTGGTAATTGGCACGGGATTAACGTTTTTTGGGATTGCTGGCGCGCCGCGACTTGTGCTAGTGCTGCAAATGGCAATGCCTCCTGCTTTTGGTACTACATTGCTGGCAGAAGCTTTCAATCTCGATCGCGAATTAGCCGTAAGTGCGATCGGCCTCGGCTGCGTTAGTTTATTATTCACTATTCCCCTATGGATGAGGCTATTTAATTTTTAATAAAAATAGGAATTGCTCAGTTTTTAAACTGCCTTACTTCAGTGATCCCCATCACAAACATTGAGCGATATATGTCATCTTGATTTAAAATAACAATCACGGGACTTGGAAACTGTATTGGCTTCTGCTAATGTGGAAATAGCCCGCTGAGGACGGGAAGAATAAAAGTATGGCAAGTATAAATTTTTCCTTGACTGGTTATCAAATTCTCGATCGCCTTTACTCAGGAACTCGCACCCTAGTTTATCGAGCTTTCCGCACTGGCGACAAACAGCCCGTAGCCATCAAAGTCTTGCGGAACGAGTATCCCAGCTTCAGCGAACTGGTGCAATTTCGCAATCAGTACACGATCGCCAAAAACCTCAACTTGCCCGGAATCATCGAAACCTACAGTTTGGAAACCTACTACAACAGCTATGCGCTGGTAATGGAAGATTTTGGGGGAATTTCTCTCAATGAATGGATGGAACAAGGGGAAACAGCCCCGACTCTGAGCGAGTTTTTGCAAGTAGCGATCGACCTGAGCAATACATTAGATATACTCTACCGCCACCGAATAATTCACAAAGAGGTAGTGCTAAATATGTAATGATAGAGGAGTAGAATGAAGTGCTGATGCTTTCCTATCATGCCACCATGCCCCATTT
>NZ_JAUBRK010000161.1:0-2059 GCF_036701825.1 Microcoleus sp. MOSTC5
AGAGTCGAATTCATTGGTCGGGTAATTGCATACATCTCTTTTGTTGTCAACTTCTAATACTGTACCGACGCCCTAGCCGATAGATGCGTGCTGCTTCTGAGTCTTGGCTAATCCGGGCTTCTATTTCTGCATACACACTAATAATTGATTGATAAGTAGCCCCTTTTATAGCTTTCGTACTAGCTCGAACCTGTAGAGCCACATAGATGAGAGATACAACAACTCCTACCGCCTGGATAATTCCAGAAATGTCACCTATAGATAGTGAAAAATTGCCTGTAGTCATATAGTTTCTAATTTCATTCTCCTTATTTCCTGCAATGCCTTATCTCTAAAAGTTTTGTTCTAAAAGCATTGCTACATTCTCAGCAATCCGTTCCTCCAACTCTACCTAGCCTCAACATTAAGAATGAACAACTCCTCATTCAACTCTTCCAACCGTGCGGTAAAATCAAAATCCTCCGCCTCCTGACGTTGGGCCACCCCCACATAACGCCCAGGATTGAGACTCCATCCCTGCCCCTCAATCTCATCAAATGTTGCTATTTTACACAACCCCGCCACATCCCGATTGATTGATTCTCTAGTCTTCGGCAACAAACAGCACCGCCTCGTACAAGTTCTTACTTTACGCGAGATCGTCTGAATGACGAACAATTGTAACCAGCTCGGGATTGAGAGCTTCAGGCGCAGGTTCAAGCGATCGTCACCAATCAGGAATTTCTTGGGCCGTGTCGTCTGATAGGCCTTGTGACAGTTGCTCTCTCGGTAACGGCACAGCAGACAATTCATCCTCTACAGGGGAAAATGTATGTTTCCCCGTGTAGGAAAGCATGGAAAGACTGGCGATCGCTCCTTTGACTTGAGCCGGCTTCACCTCTAAGTAATGCTGCAACTGTTCGAGGTTGCTGTGACCGCTGATTTCTTGAATAATCCGCAGCGGGATACCCGCGTTGCTCATCTGAGTCAGGGCCGTTCTCCTAAAACTGTGGGTGGATGCTCCCTCGATGCCGGTTCGCTCGAACGCTTCTCTCAAAATCTGATCCGCTGAGTTGGTGTGTAAATGCTTCCAGTGGTGCCAACGGTGGCGGCCGGGGAATAAATAAGTCTGACCCGCGTTGGGTTTCCAAGAGGTCAAAAGCGATCGCAAATCTTCAATGACCGGAATCGTTCGGGTTTGGAGTTGGCCTTTGGTGTTGCTTTTGCGGAAGTTGATTGTAGGTCGGACTGTACCTCTGGCAGTGTAAATATCGATGACTTCCAGGGAACAAGCTTCGGCAATGCGGCAAGCCGTGTAGAGACAAACTCCGAAGAGCGTGCGATTGCGAGCAGTTTGCAAACCTTTGTTGAACAAAAGCTCGATTTCCTGTTGCGTGAGTATTTTGGCCTGGCCGTGCCGTTCTATCTTCATGCAGGCGTGTATACTCGACCCGATGCTCCAAAGTCTTGCATACTTACTGCATTGCTGCACCGGTAGGCGGGGATTTCTTAACGCGGTGGTTGAGCGAGAGCGAGGGGAAAGAAAGGGCGAGCGCAGTCCAGTTTATTGATATGTTTGGTAAGGATGCAAGTGCTGCGGTTGAGGTGAAATGATGCCGTTGAGAGCATTTTTTGAAGGTCGAGAGCTATTAGCCCCTCTCATATCCGATGAAGAATGGCTCAATTTGAAAGCTCAGCGCCCAAAAGTTAGACTGTGCTGCTGCAACTCAACTGGATACTTGCGCACGTCTAAACTCGGCACCAAGCATTTTGTTTGCGGCAAGGACAGGATTTGTAATTGGGCACCAGAAACGTGGCAGCACCTATTAGCCAAGACTGAAATTGTTCGAGTCTGCCAGCAATTTGGCTACGGCGCAAAAACAGAAGTTTCAGGCTCTGATTGGAGAGCGGATGTGTTAGCCGCCAAAACTGACCGGGGACAGTTAATCAAGCTAGCTTTTGATTGGAGTTTAGACTAAGCACAAATTGACCCAGCTAATGCTGCTACCGTGTACACACAAGTCAAAGTAAACTAGAAAAAGAATTTGACAGAGGTATAAACCGTGGATAATCCCATACT
>NZ_JAUBRK010000091.1:0-22081 GCF_036701825.1 Microcoleus sp. MOSTC5
ATTTAACAGGCTTCTCAATTCACATATCATTTTCAGTCTTTTTTGTCAACTCCTAATACTGAACCGACGCCCTAGCACGGCTTTACATTTTTGTTCCTAGACCTTTTTGTCACCCTCCCAGCCCCCAGAGAACACAAAAAAATGAGAGGAAACGTGATATTTAAATAGTTAAAACGGAATTTCTTCATCTTCATCTTCCACAGTCTTAGCCGTCATCCGCCAACTGGTAATATACTCAATTTGCACATCAATTTTGTTAATCGCTTCCCCTAACCGCTTTTGGATGTATTGAGTCAGCGTCACCATAAAATCTAACTCAACCCCCACCGATAGCGCAAGTTTTGCCAAGCTAGCAAAATCTACCTTCAAAATCGAGGAACTGGATAACTTAAAATCGGGAGTATTTTCCTTATTTTGCACCAACATTGCTTTTTTAATGCGCTCTTTCAGATGCTCAACTTCAGAATCCAGCAACTTCCATTCAGGCAAAATTTCTTTGTACCTTTCCCCCAATGCTGTTAAATCCTCGCTAGCCGGTTCCGGCGCAATTTTCTTAGTAGATTTTCGCCGTTGCTGTAGATTATAATTCAGCCGCCAACTAGCAATATCCTCAACTTCCAAAGATGTATCGGCGATGAGTTCGCCTAACTGTTTTTGAATTTCTTTCGTCAGCGTTACCGGAAAATTTAACTCAATTCCCTCAGTTTGCGTCAGTCTGGCCAGCGTCAGAAAATCTACTTTCATCGTTATCGAACTGGAAAGCTCAAAATAAGAACTGTCTTTGAGATTTTGGGCTAGCATCCCTGCTTTAATGCGTTCTTTCACTTCAGCGATTTCTGAATCTAGCGGCTTCCACTGAGATTCTATTTCCTGATATTTTTCGCCCAATGCTGTCAAGTTTTCTGTTGCGGGTTCGGGGTAACATTGGGCAAGGATTTCTAGCAGGCGGCGATGCACTCCAGCTAAATAAACCGCGTCCATCTTGGCATATTCTAGCTGCTTCTGGGTCAGCGGACGCTTTGCCCAATCGCCGCTTTGTTCTGTTTTATCTACATAAGCAATGCCGCAAAGTGTTTGTATTAAAGTTTTGAGTTGTCGATTAGGTAATGGCAAAATGTAAGTGGGAATCTTTCTCGCCATTTTTAATGTGCAAGTGACATTTTGAGCGTCGTCATTGCCTAGAAATCGGATGTCATAGCTGGCGTTGTGCAAGACTTTTTCAATATTTGGATTTACCATGATTTGGTTGATGAAATCTTTGGCCAATTCTGGTTTATCCAAGACATCTAGTAGAAAAGTGGCATCTCCCGTCGAATCTGTGGAGTCAGCTAACACCTGAATCAGAGATAATCTGGGGTTGGATTTATAGTCTGCTATTTCTGTATCCACCCACAGGATTTTAGCTTGAGAAAATTGAGAGATGAGTGCTGTGATGTCGTTTGCTACTGTTAAATAAGGCATTTTTACAGACTTTTGCTATTAACTTTTTGATTCTATTATGCTATAGCAATTATCGGCTCGATTGTCAACGATTCAAGCGCCGGACATGGCTGATCCTTAGTCCTGGACACACGCAAACCTCAGAAACCCGGTTTCTTCCTATATTTCTCGTTCCTGTTCACAAAACTCGTAGAAACCGGGTTTCTAGCCTCCAGTTAAAAAAAGAATGCAGTCGATCGCACTATTGAGGATTCCCGCGAACTTCCTCTAAAAACCAGTTGCCTACTTCTGTATTGTCCGTCTGGCGACTGCGGAGCAAACCTTCATCTAATAAAGCAACTTTTAGCCCCGGCAAAACTTGAGATTCCGTCAGCCGTTCGCTTCCCCAGTTAGCAATTATTTTGAAAGCAATAACTTGCGCTTTTTGTACGTCTACTACCCAATACTCAGACACTCCTAATTCTTCATAAATCATTCTTTTGGTACCCAAATCGTCAATGAGAGAACTGTCGGCAATTTCAATCGCTAAATCTGGGGAAACTAGGCTATCCAAATTCACTACAGAACTGCCGCTAGGTGCCGTTTGCACCCGGTCTCCGATGTAGTAAGAAGCATCAGGTTGAGCGCCTCTGACACCCGTTTTGGCGTAGCTACAGTTGACCAGCAGTCTCATTTTTATACCTTTAGCAATCCCAAATAAATTGATTAAGATGACGATAATTCCGTTGTCATCAGCACGATCTGGCCCGACTGCTGCCTTTTGAATCCTCAACTGTCCGTTGTAATAGTAGGATTTTGCTCGATCGTATTCCGGCTGTTTAATAATTTCTATATATTCATCCCAAGTCGCTGTAACCCAGGTATCAGTTAGTAGTTTGGTTTGGATTTGACTCATCATTACCTCACCGGAAAAAATCTTTGACTTTTGAGAGAAAACTTCTGAGTAGGGGCGATCGCATTTTTACCATTCAGCAGTAAGATACCCACGGATCGCCCTACAAACGATGGCATTTTTACCATTCAGCAGTAAGGTACGCAACGCGCACCTTACAAACTATTAACGACTATTCTGCCACTTCCTCAGATTCCGATTCTTCGGCCGATTCTTCACCAGCAGGCGGCACTAAAGCCACAGCTACGATCGAATCATCCTCATCTAACCGCTGCACCCGCACACCCGTTGCTGTGCGCGATTGAGTAGAAATTGCACTCACAGCCTGACGGATAATAATACCTCGGTTGGTAATGATCATCAACTCGTCATCTTCGTTGACAATTCGCAGCGCAGCTACCTGATCCTTACCCTTTTTCGACTTGAATTTAGTAGCCGTCAATCCCTTGCCCGCCCGTCTTTGTAGGCGGAATTGAGAAACTGGAACCCGCTTGCCGTAGCCGTTGGTGGTGATTACCAACACCGAAGGAACTTCGCTGCTAACTGTCGGAATTTCTTCGGCATCTTCGCCTTCAATTTCCTCGGCTTGCAGTTCTAATTCTTCGTCTTCCAATTCCACATCTTCAGTTTCCAATTCTGAAACTTCTGCTACTTCAAATTCCGAGTCTTCAGTTTCTAATAGAGCAATTTCTGCCCCTTCAAATTCCGAGTCTTCAGTTTCCAATTCAGCAATTTCGGCAACTATTGAACTGGGCAAAATGTCCATACTGATCAACTCATCGCCCGATCGCAATTTCATTGATTTGACACCCCGCGTCGCGCGACCGACTGGGCGCAACTGTTCGTGATTGGTGCGGAAATGAATTGCCATGCCTTGGCGCGTACCGATGATGATGCTGTCGCCAACTTTAGCTCTCCGCACCCAGCGCAGTTGGTCGCCTTCTTCTAGAGAAATGGCGATTAATCCATTAGTGCGGATGTTGCCAAAAGCTGAAAGTGCGGTTTTTTTGATGTAGCCGCCGCGAGTCAACATTACCAAGTATTCTTCGCTGGTGAATTCTGTGACTGACACCATAGAAGTGATTTTTTCTTCTATAGGAATCGGCAGCAGTTGCACCACGGGAGTGCCGCGGGCAGTCCGGGAACAGATGGGAATTTGATAAGCTTTGACAGAGTAAACTACGCCCCTATCGCTGAAGAACAAAACGCTATCGTGATCGCAGCAGGAAAGGAAATGTTCTACTCCGTCGTCTTCTTTCATTTTCGCGCCTGCTTTGCCGCGAGTAGCGCGACTTTGGGCCTCGAAAGTGCTGACAGGCATCCGCTTGATGTAGCCTTGCTCTGTGATTAGAATAATTGCTTGTTCGTTGGCAATTAAATCTCTTTCATCGATTTCTCCTTCAGCGTGTTCGATGACGCTGCGTCTAGGAGTGGCGATTTTGGTTTGGATTTCGACTGCTTCAAATTCGGCGATTTCTAAAATGCGTTCCCGGCGCGCTAAGATATCTTCCAAATCGGCGATTTTAGTTCGCAGTTCTTCGTGTTCTTGCTGGATTTTTTGCGCTTCTAAGGCTGTCAAGCGCCGGAGCTGCATTTGCAGAATTGCGTCAGATTGCTGTTCGGAAAGACCGTAATTATCCATTAATTCTTGTTTCGCTGCAGCGGAGTCGGCAGCGGCGCGAATTAGGTGAATAATTGCATCTAAGTTGTCTAGGGCAATTAATAAACCTTGCAGAAGGTGGTCGCGTTCTTCTGCTTTGCGGAGTTCGTATTGAGTCCGGCGAGTAATTGTCTCAATGCGGAAGTCTAGGAAGACATTGAGGAATTGGGAGAGCGTAAGTAGTTGGGGTTCCCCATTTACTAGCGCTAACATATTAGCTCCAAAGTTGGCTTGGAGAGGTGTTTGTTTGTAGAGGTTGTTGAGGACGACGCGGGGATAGGCGTCGCGCTTGAGTTCGATCACGATGCGCATTCCGTCTCTGTCGCTTTCGTCGCGAATGTCGGAAATTCCATCTAATCTTTTGTCGTTGACAAGTTCGGCAATTTTCTCAATTAGCGCTGCCTTGTTTGTTTGGTAAGGCAATTCGGTGATAATAATTGCTTCTTTGTCGGGGCGGCCGGGATGTTCGATGGTTTCAATGCCGGCGACTCCGCGCATTGTAATCGAACCGCGACCGGTGGTGTAAGCATCGCGAATGCCGCCTCTACCCAGAATTTGCCCTCCCGTGGGAAAGTCCGGGCCGGGGATGTACTGCATCAATTCCAGGTCGGTAATTGCTGGATTGTGGATTAGTGCTACTAAACCGTCAATTATTTCGCCTAAATTGTGCGGTGGAATGTTGGTTGCCATCCCCACAGCAATCCCGGAGGAACCGTTGAGCAAAATTTGGGGAATGCGTGCCGGGAGTACGAGGGGTTCTTGCTGGGAACCGTCGAAGTTGTCGCCGAAATCAACTGTTTCCGAGTCGATGTCGCGCAGCATGGAGTCGCTCGTCAGAGCTGTGAGGCGACACTCGGTGTAACGCATTGCAGCGGGCGGGTCGTTGTCAACGGAGCCGAAGTTGCCGTGGCCGTTGATCAGGCGTTCCCGCATGGAGAAATCCTGAGCCATCCGCACCAGGGCGTCGTAAACCGCTGTATCTCCGTGCGGGTGATACTTGCCCAGCACCTCCCCCACGACGCGGGCGCATTTGCGGAAAGGTCGATCGGGAGTCAAGCCCAATTCGTTCATGGCGTAGAGAATGCGTCGGTGAACGGGCTTGAGACCGTCCCTGGCATCTGGTAGCGCCCGACCGACTATTACGCTCATGGCGTATTCCAAGTACGATCGGGACATCTCATTACCCAGATCCGTCGGGATTATCCGCGACTCAGAGGTGCTCATAGGTTGAAAAACTCCGTTATAAATTTAAATTTGACCGCTATAAATCTCAAAAATGCGATAAAATCGGTTTGGATTCAGTAGAGCTGCCAAATATTGCAAATTACTCCTAAAATTATATCACAATTTGCCTTTGACTTTATGGGAAAATTGCCAGAAAAATTAAGGGACGAAACAAGGACAATTGATAATTTGTCAGTTGGTGATTTAGTCAGCGGTTGGCAAAAGCTAGAAAGGTTTTTTTAGGCTGAAGGCTTTCATGCTTTCGTTAGTTGTTTTGACGGTTCTATAAGAAATTAAAATGGTTGCTCGAACGAAATTTTAATTTCACAAAACCGAAGGCCTTCTTAAAGCCAACTAAAAATCTAAAATCTAAAATCTAAAATCTAAAATCAGCCGATGCTACCCGTTATCTACTCCGAAGATTTCTTGCTGCACAAGACTGGAATGCTTCACCCAGAGCGACCAGAACGTTTAACGGCGATCGCCAACGCTCTGAAAGCTGCTCCCTGGGCGGATCAAATTCAGTGGCAACTGCCCACCCCAGTGGCGCAGCGCGAACAAGCACTGTTCTGGGCTCTCAAAAAAGTTCACGCGCAAAGATACATCAAAGAAGTCGAACATTTGGCTCATCGGGGAGGCGGCTACCTCGACGGCGATACGCCGATTTCTGCTGAAAGTTACGACGTAGCGCTGCTAGCGGTGAGTGCTTGGCTCGATGGGGTCGATCGAGTGGTGGCTGCGGGGGAACCTGCTTTTGTGCTGGCCAGGCCGCCGGGACACCACGCCGAAAACGCCCGCGCGATGGGTTTTTGCTTGTTTTCCAATGCTGCGATCGCCGCTCACTACGCCCTGGAACAGCCGGGAATCAAGCGCGTCGCCGTCCTCGACTGGGACGTGCACCACGGCAACGGCACTCAATCCTTGGTGGAAAACTGCCGGCAAATTGCCTACTGTTCCCTGCACCAATCTCCGTGCTATCCGGGAACAGGAGATGCCGAGGAGCGTGGCGCCTACGACAACGTGCTGAACATTCCCCTGTATCCGGGCGGCGGCATAGCTGAATACCTGGGCGCCTTTGAATCTCTTGTCGTGCCTTTTTTGTCAAAATTTGAACCGGATTTGTTGATTGTCAGCGCCGGTTACGACGCTACTGCGTCCGATCCGCTGGCGAGCATGACTCTGGCTCCGTCAGATTACGGTACTTTCACCGGATACTGCCTGCAAATCACCCGCCGCATCGCCTTTGGTTTGGAGGGGGGTTACGCGCTCAAAGATTTGGCCGAGTCAGTTGTGGCGACTATTGACCGATGCCTAAATTAGTTGGAAAATTGGCATAGGGGAAAATGAGGTTGAGAAGCAATGAGGACGGGAGGGAAAGTTTTTGGAGGCCATAAGCGAAGCTTAGATTTGGCGATCGCGCTTGATAGCCTTTTTCCCTCTTCCTTCTGACTTCTTCCCTCTTCCTTCTGAGTTAAGTGACAAGGATCACAAATTTAATAGATCAAAGTCACTGGCTATCAAAGTCTCGGTCACAGATTTTTCGCCCAAAAATCACACCGTGTCAATGTTTTCGATCGCCTTTGGAATCGCTCGCAGAGAGCATAATAAGATTACAATCAGCCTGTAAAAATTTTATTTGTCTCAATCAACTAGGAGGTTTATCATGTCAGTCTCCCAAATGACACTCGAAGAGTTATTTGGTCAGGTCATGTTCTCCAGCGTCGTGACTCGCCACGACCGGAGACAGCTCAGATCTGCACTCTTAGAAAGAACGCTGAATGAAGATGAGTATGCCATCATCAACCGACTGCTGTACAACGTGCGCCGCGGTTGGGTAAAAATTGTCGATTAAAGACGCCTCCGCCAACTTTCTTTAGGGGTGTTAAAAGTAGAACTTGCCACGTCGGGAAGTTTTCGCTGTTTAATATTTGGCTCGAAAGTGGGATGTGTTGGATAACGCTGTTAATTTTCAAAATCGCGCTACACATCAGCCTAGAGGTAGAGATAATTATAAAAAAACAGGTTTCGGGTGCATCTCTACTTGTTAAACAATTGTGAGTTTTGAGTTACTAACTGAGAAGTTATAATTAACTCAAAACTCATAATTTTGAGATTAGAGATTAGAGATTAGAGATTGGGAAATACTGATGAATATCAGGGTTAAGAATCTCTATAAAGTTGATATTTTTTAAACGGGTATTAAGAATCAAAACTATAAGCAGTTTCCGGTTGAGGAGGATTGTGCGATCGTTACAAGCACAGCCAGTCGCATTGGTCGATCGACCATTCCGGCAATTTGAGCCCGGAAGTGTCAAAATATTAACAACCAGTTCATCCCCAAAATATATGGCTCCCGCCGTTTTAATTGAAAATCTTCAGAAACGCTACGGCACTGTAGAAGCCGTTAAAGATGTTTCCTTCAAGGTAGAACCGGGGGAAATATTTGGTTTGCTAGGCCCCAACGGTGCAGGCAAAACCACAACCCTGCGGGTACTTTGTACTTTGAGTGCGCCCGATAGCGGACGCATTGAAGTGTCTGGTATTTCTGCTGTCAGTCAGCCGAGAATTGCCAGACAAAAACTCGGCTACGTCGCCCAAGAAGTGGCTCTCGATAAGGTGCTGACTGGGCGGGAACTCCTGCAACTGCAAGCAGCGCTTTACCATTTGCCGCGCCCTAGGATTAAAGGGCGGATTGACGAAATGGTGAAACTCCTCGGTTTGGAGGAGTGGGAAAATAAAAAGACGGGCACTTATTCTGGCGGTATCCGCAAACGCCTCGACTTAGCTGCTGGATTGCTTCACCAGCCGGATGTTTTGGTGTTAGACGAACCGACTGTCGGGCTCGATATTGAAAGCCGGGTGGTAGTTTGGGATTTCCTGCGCCGCTTGCGGGAGGAAGGTACGACGGTTTTGATTACCAGCCATTATCTCGAAGAAGTTGACGCTTTGGCCGATCGCGTGGCGATTATTGACAAGGGTACGGTGATTGCTGAGGGGACGCCGGAGGAGTTGAAAAATCGGGTTGGGGGCGATCGGGTGACTCTGCGGATTCGGGAGTTTTCGCCGATGGAAGAAGCCGAAAAAGCTAAAACTCTGATGCAATCTTTGCCTTTTGTGCAGGAAGTAATTGTCAACACCGCTCAAGGAAATTCTCTGAATTTAGTAGTAACACCGCAAAGCGATGCGCTGGTGACTATTCAGCAAGCTTTAAAAAATGCGGGATTGCCTACTTTTGGGATTGCTCAATCTCGGCCGAGTTTGGATGATGTGTATTTGGCGGCGACTGGTAAGACGCTGTTGGATGCGGAGTTGGCTGCTGCTAGCAACCGCGATTTGAAGGCCGAGCAAAAACAGGCGATGCGATCTTAATTTGAAGGAAGAGGGAATGCACGACACTGATTTTGACACGGATACACGGATTAAGTGAGGAAAGCTGGGCCGCTCCTTTTAGGGGATAGCTCCGCGCGACTAAAGAAACCGGGTTTTTTACCGAATTTGCCGACTGCATCGCGTCTTTTCGTAAAAAACCCGGTTTCTTAACCTTAATGCGTAAGTCCTATAGATATTTAAGACTATTTTGCAACCCTTTTAACATACTGTTTTAACACAGGTGGAATCGTGAAAACAGTTTCAGTTTCACAGCTCAATTTTTCGATCGTTCCCCGTCTGGCTAAAGATTGAATTGCTTTACATAATTCGCCGGGTGACTCTTGAGATTTGCCATAAATGCAGATCGTCTAGGTGTTTGCCCGTCTTAGTGAATACCAAACCATCGGCAAACCTTAAGAGTTCTTGAACATTCATTTATTCGGTAGGTGTAGGAAGTTTTATCTATTGTATCTGACTTTTTCTGACTAATACCAATTCACTATGAAGATACACTAAATGAGGCTGATGTCTTTCTGGTTGGAACTATATCCTTAGCGTTATATTAAATGCAGCTTCATAGTGAATTGGTATAAGGAGGGCAAAAAGTGACTTTTAACGGCTAGCTAATTTTATCAACTACTGGCAAATTGTGACATTCTCCTACTTGACAGTACATGAAAATTAAAGTTAAACTTTTTAATGAGCGGCCTTAAAGCAAAAAATTGCTGAAAATGTGACCGCATCAGTGAGCAAAGAAGTAAATAAAAAGGCTTAAAAATTAGTTGTGCCCTTAATGTTGACCTGGGTAGGGGTGGAGGTGTTAATCTGCTTGGGTTTGCTTTTTTCTCTACCAGCTTTTTTAATAATTGCAAGACGTTTAGGGGCTTTTCGCCTCGTGAAATGTTCGTAAAAATTTTGTAAATTACAACAGGAAAAATAACCATGTCTAGTGCATTATCCCTACCTCAAGCTAATTTAAAAATGGCTCTCTGGCAAGTCGATGCTGATGCAAGGAGTAGCAGCGATTTGTATGTGTGGTTAAATGATACCGGCTTGCCACATGAAGTCACGATCCGGCTGCATGAGTTGGCTACCTACACGAAAAAAGCCGGCAACAAAGTTTTAGCAATAGGCAAAATTATCCTGATTAAGATCATAGAATTTGTCAAGGCACATCCTAATTTAGTGATCGGTGCTGGTATCGGTGCTGCTATAGGTGGTGCTGTCGCAATGTTGATAAATTCAATACCCTTGTTAGGCCCATTGTTAGCGCCATTGGGAGCAGCTTTGGGATTAACCATTACTGCTTTTGGCGCAATAGCTGGACACAAACTCGATCAACGCGATCAAGGTAAAGAGGTGTCTGATGGAAATATTGGAATTGCTCAAGACATTATTGAGATTGCCAAAGTATTTTTTCAACTACTGATAGACGTTTTCAATACGATTTTCCGCAACGTCATCACTGCTTAACTACCAAAATCAGCAAAAAAATTGAGGTCGAATATGTCGGCAAATAAAACGCCAACCAAAGATCAAATTCTGAAGTCAATAGAGCAACTGGAAAAAAATCCACATGATAAATTAGGGATTTTAGCAGATATTGGCATTGGTGTGGTGGGGGCTGCCGGTGCTGGTGCGGCGGTGGCAGCTTTCGGTGGTGCATCATTTCTATTTGGGTTAATAACCGTTGCACCTCCCGTAGGATTAGTTGTTGGCGGTGCAGCTTTAGGTGCTGCTGCTCTGGTAGGGGCAAAACGAATGTTATTTGATGGCACTTTTGACCAGGGAAAACAAGCAGAAATGCTTAAACAGTTAAAAGAACAGCTAAGAGATGTTGAAGCCAAAGAAAGAGGCTCTAAGCTGCAAGACAGCGATAAAACTAAATTTATTGTTTCCTTGAAAGAACCAGTCAGGCTCAATTTAATTAGCCCGAAAGACGCTCAGGATTTAATTAGGGTCGTAGAAAGCGGTCAAATGGCAATTAAAGAGGCGATTAAAATGGTTGAGGATGTGGTTAAAGCTGCTAAACCATAACTTTCTTCTGACTCCCTAACTTTCTTCCTGGTAATTTTGAAACATTACCTCAGCTTGTTTTGCTAGAATATTTCGCCTCTATTCTAGCGACAATTGCATAAATTTTCGGCGACTGGGATAGTCGGCGAGTGTTGGTATTTCTACAGCTATATCAATATCTAATGGCTGTGCTTTTCCTTCTGAAATTTCCTGTTGGGCGTGTTTTGCAGCCACAATCAGCGATTGTTGCGTGTTCTCAAAAGATAAATTCCACTGCTCTTCATCCCTTAAGTATTCAAGATATTATCGCAAATGTTCAACCACTTTGTCTTGAAGAGTTTCTGGCAAAGATTCCATGATTTTGACCAAGGTTGCGATCGCCCTTGATGACATAGCTTTATCTTCCTAGTAAATCAAGTTTTTATTTAGCATATTTGATGAGCTTATTCTCAATTTTAGACCGATCGCCCGCCCAACACCACCAATACCTCCAGACTTGCTACTGTAAAGAGAGTTAGATTTAATCAAAATCAGCGCAAGCAATTATGAGCGGTACTGTTACATCCCCCAACAACCTCAACCAGCAGCGATCGCCCTCAACGGCTATTACAGCCTCAAACAGTTCCCTGCTGGGCGACTTCATCCAAGAAACACTCGCCTTAACCAAGCGCCTGTTTATTCAATTGCAGCGCCGCCCCTCGACGCTAGTTGCAGGCATTATTCAGCCCCTGATGTGGTTGGTTTTGTTCGGAGCTCTGTTTGAAAATGCACCCGCAGGCTTGTTCGGCGAAAGCCAGAATTACGGACAATTTCTCGGCGCTGGTGTAATCGTTTTTACTGCATTTGCCGGGGCGCTGAATGCTGGTTTGCCGATTATGTTCGATCGCGAGTTCGGATTTCTCAACCGCTTGTTAGTCGCGCCCTTGGCTTCGAGATTTTCGATCGTCCTCGCTTCCGCTATTTTTATCGTCACCCTCAGCTTTATCCAAACCGGCACAATCGTTACAGCGGGAGCGTTTTTGGGCGCGGGATTCCCCGGAATTGCCGGACTGGGGGCGATCGCCCTGATTGTCCTGCTGTTAGTTTTGGGCGTCACCGGTTTGAGTCTGGGTTTAGCTTTTGCTCTCCCCGGTCACGTAGAATTAATAGCGGTAATTTTTGTTACTAACCTGCCGCTGTTATTTGCCAGCACAGCCCTCGCGCCCCTGTCATTTATGCCAGACTGGCTGCAAGTTGTGGTGACTCTCAATCCTCTGAGTTACGCGATCGAACCCATCCGCTATCTGTACCTGCACAGCGATTGGTCGCTAGCCAGTGTCGTGATGTACGCTCCTTGGGGTAATGTTACCTTTGGAGGAGCGCTGTTAGTATTGCTAGCCTTTGATTTGGTGGCGCTGCTGAGCATTCAACCGCTGCTGCGACGCCGGTTTGCTTAGTTAGGGCTAGGGCGATCGCGGCAAATCTGCAGGCGATAGTTTAACCTGCACCGTCAATGGTAGGGACACGGCAATGCCGTGTCCTTAGCCCCAGCGAAGTAATATAATATTTAGTCGCAAGTCAGAATATTGTTTAGATAGAATTGTTTTTTTGAAGGTTCAACTAATAAATTATGAACACCAAAACTTCTAAATCGGGCAAATTGATGATTGGGATTGCTGCAAGCGCGATCGCATCCTGTGCTCTGTTCTCGCCTCAAGCAAGCTTCGCTCAAGCCAGCGGTTTAAATAATGCCCAACCGCTGCAAGACTTTCAAACTAAAGACAATACCGACCCATTTTCCGGCCGCAGCAGCGGCAGCGCAATATTTGATTTAATTCACAGATCCCAATTGGGAGGCGGCCGCAGCATGGAAGAATTTAATAGCGAACAGCGCCAAAATTTGAACGATGCGGCCGCAGAATTTCGGAACAAACAGCGCCAACTACTGGAAAAGCAAGCTGTACCTTCTGAAGGAGCGATCGCACCAGCAGAAATTACCGCCCCCGTCCCTTAAATTTACAAATGCTGTTTGCTCATTTCTGAGTCCGCGTGGGCGAAGCCAGCGCTTAGGCGGACGAAAGTTTGTCTAGCAGCGATTTCAAGATCCGAATCTTATCTAAAAACCATCGCCCTTAATCCCGTTCCAGCCACGCCCGCATTTTACCCGGATTCAGCAAACCGTAAGGATCGACCAACTCTTTAAACTGCAACTGTTCCACATTAATACTTTTCATCCCTCCATCTTCCAATATATAAGTGTGAGGATTAGCAATTAGTGCGCCTTGCTCTTCGTGATACCGAATAATTTCATTGAGCCGTGATTCCGTAGTGTAGCGAACTATTTGCAAAGCTGCGGCGATCGCCCTGCCGTTCATCCGCAAAAACTCCAAGTGCATCATCACCTCATCCCCATAATAATTGTACAGTTCCTCAATCAATTTCAAACCTTTATCTGGAGGAAAAAGCGTCTGCAAATAAGTCAGAGACGGGTCAGCGCTGCGAGCGTGCAGAGTTGTATGATTCCAAGTAAATTCAGCAATTGCTGCACCTTTGCTCGCAGCTTGCGCGTTTTTTTGATAGCAAATTGTGCCGCCATATTCGCCCACCAAATCTTGCAGCGGTTCCAGACAAGATTCAGCTACCATTAACAAAGCGCAGTGCTTACCTTCAGGAATCGCATCGCGGAAAGCAGCAAAATAAGCAGGAACCGGCCAAGCACAAACACAAATTAGTTTTTTGATAATTCCGTCCGCATCACCTAAAGCTTGGCCGAAGTTTGCGGATGTCATAAAATCCTCAAAAGCGACGATGATTTCCGCCCAAGCATAAGCAGGGGCGAGGGGAATTTCTAACTCAGTAATAATCCCATTTGTGCCGTAAGCGTGATTGACTTTTTGCACTTCATCGCCGCGCAATTCGATGACGCGGGGCTCGTCTTCCATTGTAACGACTCGAACAGCATGAAGATTTCCCCGATCGCGCAATTGCCCGTAAGTTATCGAACCAATTCCCCCGCTACCGCCTCCGATAAATCCCCCAATCGTTGCGGTGCGATAGGTTGAGGGAACCATCCGCAATTCCCAACCGGTTTCTCGCGCTTGTTTGTCGAAAACCGACATTTTCACTCCCGGTTCTACGCAAGCTAAACCCGGTTTTATCCAGCGGATACTGTGCATTTTGGTGGTATCTAAAATGACGCCGCCGTTGAGGGGAATGCACTGCCCGTAATTGCCGGTTCCTGCACCTCTGACAGTTAGCGGAATTTTGGATTTGACGCAGGCTGCTGCAATCCGCAAAACTTCGGCTTCGCTGGCGGGACGAACTACTAAATCTCCAGTTTTATCACTTAAGATAGGTTGCAAAACTGGACTGAAGTGATAATAGTCTTGAGATAGCTTGAAAACTTGCGCGCGATCGCTAATTATTTCGATTCCCGAGAGTTCCGAAGAAAAAGCATCCCAGTCAATACTTTGAATCGCACTTGCAGTCATTTTGTTTCCTAAACCCTGACAGTATTATATATTTTTTCAAGCATAACTTAGTAACCAAAAACACTAACTGCAATCTTTCTTTAAGCAGTAAGGTGCTGAGGTTTCATCCTACATAGCATGACTGCTTTTTTCAATTAACAAATCCCCCAAACACCGCCATACCGTAGTATTTCCAAGGAACTGCAACAGTCTCAAATCCAGATGATACCAACATCTCTAAATGTGCCGAAAGTGTAGCTAGGCGATCGGGATTAGAATACCCGTAAGAGACACTCGTCCCCACATTTGCCCGAATTTGTGCTAAAGTTTCCCCCTGATTTAGCGCCCAATCTTCTCGCGCCGCTTGATAAATATCTTTCATTGCTGCTGATTCTGCTAAAAGAGGATCGGCATTCCAAAAACAGCCACCAGTATTTAAACTTTCGCGAATGCGTTGAAACAATTTCAACTTCATCTCGTCCTCAAGATGGTGAATTGCCAGAGATGAAATGCAAGCATTGAATTTATCGCCCAAGCTGCTGGATAAATTGGGATTGTTCGCCCATTCTCCAAAGTCCATTTCTATGCCAGTCCACCGGGCTGCGTATCCTGCCGACTCTATTTTGGCGCGGGCAAAATCAAGCATTCGCGGGGAGTAATCGACAGCAACTATTTCCGCAGACGGGTAGCGTTGGAGAATTTTTAAAGTGAGTTCCCCCGTACCGCAGCCGAGTTCTAAAATGCGGTGGTTTGCACTAGCAATGCAGGCTGTTAATACATCCAGCATTTCGTCATATTTAGGTAAAAGTCGCCGAATGCCGGTATCAAAATCGGCAGTATTCACGAAAACTTCTCCCGGAAAAATTTCGTTGTTTGTAGGTGAGACAGTAGAGTCAGAATTCACGATCGCCAACCATAGACTACAATTGCTATCCTAACCGAGATACAGCAATAAGTGCGATCGGTACTATAAAGTTATGCGTACTTTTACGGAGAACCCCAACACTCGCTGTAAATAACAATAAACAATCCCTTGCACTACGCCGTCTGGGTTTAGCCCGACGCCGACAAAGCGACCTGAAAAAGCAGTGTTATGTTAGTAGTGCGTAAAATCACTTAAAGATTCAACCTCACATTTGAGGATACCATGCGTCAGTTAATTTCTCGCAGTCGGGCTGCCATCAGCCAATTAATTTACAAGCGAATTCTGCTTGCGGTGACAATTTTATTTTGTGTAGGTGTAGGAGTAGCGATGGCACATATGTCTCGTCTTTCCTCCACCCTAATTGAATCGCAAGCCCTCCAAAATGCCACCCTCTATGCCCAAGCTATTAAAGAAGCCCGCACCCTTTACAGTTCGGATGTTGTCAATCCTCTTAACACCGCTAAAACAATTAACTTTACCCACGACTACAACCCGACAAAAGTAACAGTTCCCGTACCTGCCACCTTCTTAATAGAACTCGGCAACCATATCACCCAAAAAAATCCCGAAGTATCAGTTCGTCTCTACAGCGACTACCCGTTTCCCTGGCGGCGAAAAGAAGGCGGAGCTCGAGACGATTTTGAACGGCAAGCTATTACCTATTTGATGAAAAATCCGACAGAAAAATTTTTCCGACGTGAGGATTTTCGCAGCAAGCCAGCATTTCGATATGCCGAGGCAGATATTCTAACTCCTAGCTGCGTTAACTGTCACAACACTAACTCCTTCAGTCCCAAAAAAGACTGGAAAGTGGGAGATGTACGAGGGATATTAGAAATTACTCAACCTCTCGATACCATCACGAAAAATACTCGCAGCGAACTGAAATACCTGTTTTTACTGTTAGCAGGACTTTCAGTTTTAGGGGTAACAGGATTAACTCTATCTATCAGCAGGTTGCGCCAAAATGCTAAACAATTAGAACAGCGCGTCAGGGAACGGACGGCACAATTGCAAGAAACTAATGTAGAATTGGTAAAAGAACAGGAAAAGTGCGATCGCCTGCTGCTCAATATTTTACCCGAGTCCATTGCTGCTAAGCTAAAAGATGGTCAAAGCAGTATTGCTGACGGCTTCGCAGAAGTCACAATTTTGTTTGCGGATATCGTAGGCTTTACTGTGCTGTCAGCACAAATATCTCCCGAAGAATTGCTCGATTTTCTCAACGAAATTTTTTCAGCCTTCGATGGTTTGACGGAAAAGTACGGCTTGGAAAAAATCAAAACAATTGGAGATGCTTACATGGTAGTCGGAGGTTTGCCAAATCCCAGCACCAACCACGCTGAAAGCATTGCGGAAATGGCTTTAGATATGCAGGAGGAATTAGCAAAATTTAATGCCAAACATCATGCAGGAATTAACATTCGCATCGGCATCAATACCGGGCCTGCAATTGCCGGGGTTATTGGTACTAAAAAATTCATTTACGACCTCTGGGGCGATGCCGTTAATACAGCAGCCCGCATGGAATCCCACGGGGTTGCCGGCGCGATTCAAGTCACACAATCAACTTACGAGATATTGCAAAATAAGTATCTGTTTGAAGACAGAGGAATTATCCAGGTCAAAGGCAAGGGCGATATGAATACTTATTTGCTTCTAGGCAGGTTAGTCAGCGCAGTTTCGGTTTAATTTGTTTATTATATTATTAAGGGGTCTGCTAGTTAGTCCGAAGTCAGTCAATTTTAGATTTTAGATTTTAGATTTTAGATTTTAGATTTACTGCACAGGTGAATCTGGGATCTTGAACTTTGGTCTAAAATTTTTATATATCCACGAGTTAAGTCGGGGGCTGGTATCCGTTTTTGGGCGGGGTCATCAGTCATTCGTTGTTAGTCGTCAGCCAAGAACTAACAGTTAATAGCTGCTGGCTGTTGACTGCTGACAATTACAGGAATTACACAGAGGATGTGAGGAACCCGGTTTCGGCGCAGTTGATTTGTTGACAAACTCAAAATTTATTACGAGAAACCGGGTTTATTTTCCTATGTCCTAAATTAGGCCATTGCCAAATAGTAAATTTTATGTTATTGCGGATTTTATCATTCTTGGGTTTTTTCCAATCTCGCTTGTCTAGGCAAATAGCTTTGTGGATATTTGCTAGCATTCTTGTCATAGAGGGAATTATTTTAGTTCCCTCTTATTTTCGGCGAGAAAATGAACTTTTAAGTCAATTAGAACAGGTATCTCGGGCGACTGTTGATTCCCTAGAGTTTTTGCTCCAACAAGATATATCCGATCGCACTTTCTTGCAAGAAGAAGTAAAAAATATTATTAAGGATTCTCAAGTAGTGTTAGGACTGTCTATTTACAAAGCTAACGGTCAGCTAATATATACACTTGGCGAACGCCCAGAAATCAGTTTAAAGCAACTAAAAAATGCTCGTATAGTTCACCATCACAATTTCGATGGCAAGCGCTACGATATTGCTTGGACGGAGCGACATTTGGGAGGCGATTACATCTTAATTGTGCGCCACGATGCTTCCACCGTTCAACCGGAACTCTACGCATTTATCGGGCGGATTGCGGTTCTAGTCATCATTATATCAGCCTTTGTCACTTCGGTGACTATGTTCTTTTTAGGGGTGACAGTAATTGCACCTCTCTTGAGATTGCGCGATGACTTGATCGCTGCCGGAGACGCTTTGAGCAAAGATCGAGAAAAACCTGATTTCTACTCTCTCTCTGTCAAGCGCGATGACGAGTTGGGAGAACTCATGGTCGCATTCAATCAAATGTTTCACCGAGTATACAAGGAAATCGCACAGCGGAAACAAGCTGAGGAAATATTGCGCGCCGAACAAGAAAAGTCGGAACGTTTATTATTAAATATCTTACCGGTAATGATTGCCGATCGCCTAAAACAAGGCCAGATAAATATTGCGGACGGATTTGCCGAGGTTACGGTTTTGTTTGCTGATATTGTGGGCTTTACCGAAATATCCTCTCGCACGTCTCCTGAAGAATTAGTCAAATTGCTTAACAAAATATTTTCAGCTTTCGATAGCTTGAGCGAAGAATACGGCTTAGAAAAAATTAAGACTATAGGCGACAATTATATGGTAGCAGGCGGTTTGCCGCTTCCCTGTACAAATCATGCCGAATCTATTGCCGAAATGGCCCTGGAAATGCAGCAAGAAATTATGAAATTTCGCGACGAATGCGGTGAACCTATAAATATCCGCATTGGCATTAATACTGGGCCTGTTGTAGCAGGTGTCATCGGCACTAAAAAGTTTATTTACGATTTGTGGGGAGATGCTGTGAATACAGCAAGCCGCATGGAATCTCAGGGACTTCCTGGTAAAATTCAAGTTAGCAGCTCAACTTATGAGTTGCTGTGCGATAAGTATTTGTTGGAAAAGCGGGGTAAAATTAATGTTAAAGGCAAAGGAGCAATGACGACTTATTTGCTGAAAGGCAGAAAAATTTAACTGATAATTTTAACCATCACCCGGAAATACCTGATATGGCGGCAGATGTTGCAGCGCAGCCAATCCTAACACCAAACTTGATTTTTTTGAAGGAACCGCGAAGACGCTAAGGACACGAAGGAAGAGAAGAAGAAACAAGAAAAAATAAAAATTTCATAAGTGAGTTAAAATTGCTATATTAAAAGGCGACTTAATATTAGTTTGATTGGTAAAAATGACTGCAAATCAGGAACATAATTCTTCAAATTCACCGATTTGGCAGCCCTTCACGCAAATGAAAACGGCTGTCCCGGCGCTGAAGGTAATTCGCGGCAAAGGATCGGTGCTGGAATTGGCAGACGGGCGGCAAATTCTCGACTGCATTTCTAGTTGGTGGGTTACTGTTCACGGGCACAGCCATCCGGTTCTCGCCGAGGCTCTTTACGAGCAAGCCCAAAAGTTAGAACACGTAATCTTTGCCGGATTTACTCACGAACCGGCCCAGAAACTTGCAAGTAAATTGCTAACTCATACGCCTACTTCTTTAACGCGGATTTTCTTTTCTGATAACGGATCGACTGCTGTTGAAGTTGCTCTGAAAATGGCATTTCAATATTGGCGCAATCTCGGAGAAACTAACCGCACTAGCTTTATTAGTTTTGAGGGAGGTTATCACGGCGATACTGTGGGCGCGATGTCTGCTGGTAGAAGTTCGCTGTGGTGGGAATCTTTTGCACCTTTAATGTTTGCTGGGGATGTTGTTCCTTTTCCCGCGACTTTTGACGGCGATGAGGAGGTGGAAAGCAAAGAGGCGGCGAGTTTGGAGAAATTGGAGTTTTTGTTAAAGCAGGGCGGCTATGCGGGAATCTTTATCGAACCTTTGGTGCAAGGTGCTGGGGGAATGCGAATGTGCCGCCCTGAGTTTTTGCAGGCGATCGCACAACTTGCCTGCCAGTTTAATGTATTGTTGATTTACGATGAAGTAATGACGGGTTTTGGCCGCACCGGCGAACTGTTTGCCTCTGTTAAATCTGCAACGAAGCCGGATATCCTGTGTTTGTCTAAAGGATTGTCTGGCGGCTGTTTGCCAATTGCTGTCACAATGGCATCGGAGGATATTTATCAAGCTTTCTGGCGAGATGAACCGGACAAAGCTTTTTTTCACAGTCATTCTTACACCGGAAATCCTTTAGCTTGTGCGGTGAGTGTAGCATCGATGGAGCTTTTGGAGCAAAACCCAAATGTGTATCAAGGGATGGAAAAACTGCACCGCCAATATCTGAATCAATGGCTGAGAAATCATCCTAAACTGGAACGGATTCGGACTTGCGGCACCATCGCAGCAATGGATGTGAAAACCGAAAGCGTTTCGGGTTATTTTAATGACATCGCTCCTGTATTGAAAGCCAGGTTTCTCGAAGCGGGGTTTTTGCTCCGCCCCTTGGGAAATACGCTTTACTTGATGCCTCCCTACTGCATTTCTCCTGATGAACTAGAATCGATTTATCGGGTAATTCGTCAGGTTTTGGATACTCTGTAAACCCTTTAATTTTAGTAATGAATTTACCCAATTGGAACGATTTGGCTGACGACGCGCTGGCGGGCAAATGTCTCTCTCGCGAGCAATCTTTAGCCGTATTGCGCGCACCGGATGAGGTTTTGCTGGAACAACTAAACGCAGCTTATCGGGTGCGCCGCCACTACTGGGGAAACCGAGTCAGGCTGCACTATTTGTTAAATGCTCAAAGCGGCCTTTGTCCTGAAGATTGCCATTATTGTTCTCAGTCCAAAATTTCGACTGCGGAAATTGAGAAATATCCGCTTTTAGCTAAGGAGAAAATTCTGGATGCCGCCCAACGCGCAGCAGAGTTAAAAGCTGGTACGTTTTGTTTGGTGATTTCGGGCCGTCAACCTAACGCATCTACTTTCGACCGCGTTTTGGATGCTGTCGAGACTGTGAAGGCAAATTATAACCTGAAAATCTGCGCTTGTTTGGGATTGTTGAGCGAGGAGCAAACTCACCGTTTGGCTAAAGCTGGAGTCGATCGCGTAAATCACAATCTCAATACTTCCGAATCATATCACTCGGACATTTGCACGACTCACACTTTTGGCGATCGGGTTGAAACCGTCGAACACGTAAAAGCAGCGGGAATCACAACTTGTTCCGGCGGAATTTTGGGGATGGGCGAATCGGATGATGATGCGATCGATTTAGCGCTTTCGCTTCGCAAGTTGGGCGTTACTAGCGTGCCGGTCAACTTTTTTATTCCGATTCCCGGCACGCCATTTGCAGATGTGAACAGGTTAAATCCCCGCCAATGTTTGCGAATTCTCTGTTTGTTCCGATTTTTGCTTCCCAGTCAAGAAATTCGGATTGCTGGGGGACGGGAAGTGCATTTGCGATCGCTGCAACCTCTCGGACTCTACCCCGCTAATTCTATCTTTGTGGGCGATTATCTGACAACTCCCGGACAAGCTGCCCATCAAGATTGGGACATGATTCGAGATGCAGGATTTGCGATCGAATCCCCTGAAGGTTCTCTCTTAGAAGTTGATTCAGCAGTTACCCAACCGCATCAAAAAACCCTGGTTGTGTAACTCTTATAGCAGTTTTCAATCGGATGAAATAGAGTAGGACACGGCGGTGCCGTGTGCCTACCCAATATCTCTACTTCACGCTTACGCATGGGCGGATAGAAACCGGGTTTCTGAGGTAGCAAATGCGTCAGCCTTAAGTTCTTAGATTGTAGCCATAAACCCTTATTCTACGGTTGACATTCTTCAATCTAAAATCTAAAATCTAAAATCTAAAATAATACAAGAGGGGAAATTGTGGACAAACGCGAAGAAATTACGATCGCAGAATACCAGCTAACTGCCGAATCTTTCCGAGAAGGAACTTGGCATCACGACGTATCCCAAAATCGATCCGCACTGACGGCTGCCATGCCCCGCAATCCCGGTAAAATTCTCGATATAGGATGCGGACCGGGACGAGATTTAGTAGCGTTCAAGAGCCAAGGACACACAGTTGTAGGCTTAGATGCAACTCCAGCTTTTGTAGAAATAGCTAAGAAGTTATCGGGATGCGAAGTTTGGCAGCAATCTTTTCTGAATCTCGACTTGCCAAATGCAGAATTTGACGGTATTTTTGCCAATGCTTCCCTAATTCACGTTCCCAGCGACGAGATGGTAAAAGTGCTGCAAAATTTGCACAAAGCCTTAGTTATTAGCGGTGCAATTGTCATGTCAATGTGCCGGGGAAATTGGGAGGGATACGACGAGCGGCCAACCGGAAAACGCTATACTGCCGGATGGGAATATCATACTTTAGCGCCTTGTTTAGAACAAACAGGATTTGCAATTGTCAATCACTACTATCGCCCCCCCGGCTTACCCCGCGAAGCTCAATCTTGGGTAGTAATAGTCGGCAAAAAAATATAACGTAAATGGGAAATTGGGAATCGGGAATTGCGAATCATTCCCCTCTCTTCCTCTACGTACTCTGCGCCCTCTGCGGTAAAATAAAAAAAATAATTTACCAATTGACCTGGGGGGGTGACAAAGAGGCCTAGGAGATAGACCGAATCAGGGTTGCAGCCCGCATACCCTGTTGATAAAAGCGAC
>NZ_JAUBRK010000162.1:0-2028 GCF_036701825.1 Microcoleus sp. MOSTC5
TTTAACAGGCTTCTCAATTCACATATCATTTTCAGTCTTTTTTGTCAACTCCTAATACTGAACCGACGCCCTAGGCGAACGCACGAGCGAAAGCAAACCCGTCCCGTAATTGAGTTAAAGGATTGTTCGAGCTGCTTGTCCCACCAAATCAACAAAATCAGTCTTTGTTCGCTCGAAGCGATCGACACTCTCAAACCGTTATTTTTGCGTTGTGTTTAAGGCGAGCGGGGCATAATGTAGGGTTAGACCCCTCGCTGTACACCGATCGCTTTGAAGAAGATTTAGAGCCAAAAAAAGAGAGTGGATTGCAACGCGGAGCCCAGCACCAAATCCATAGCTTGGCAGAACAAGAGGCGCAGTGTGACACGCTCGTAGTTGTGGTATCTGGGTTAGAAAGTGTTTAATCACCGCATTGGGCAACGGACGTTCGTATTTTGTGTTTCCTAACGTCCAGGTTGTGCTACGGGATTTGTATGGGATGGAGCCAAAAGTTTTGAGTAAGGCAGTTTCGCGGGGAAAATTAAGTATTATCAATACGAGAGCGTGCTTGCTACAAATCATCCGCACCGCACCCAATCAAGGCATAGATTGCGCCGTTTGACAAAAGCGGCTCGCATTACTTGGAGGCTCGCGCCGCCTTGATAAGTAGCCCAACAAAGGTTGTTGCAAGCAGCCACTACCTTCACAGTAGGTCGAACGATCGATTTTGTCGTTTCAATTCTACCTAGATAATCAGGAAAACAAATTCAATGGCAAAAAAAGCAAAAAAGCTCTGGCTTTCTTCTTCTCCCAAACAGTCTAAACCTACAGTGCCTGATACTGAGAAACAATTAATCGAACAAAAATGTAATGAGTTAATTCAAACAGAATTTAATCCCAAATATATCGACTCTCCACCCACAGACCATGATTTCAACTATCGAACGGATATCTTTGGCAAGTGGTATCGCCACTATTTTTACTTCTGCTCAACTTATAATTGTCCGAGTCCGAGGGCGATTTCCCCGTCTTTTGAGTCTCGCTCCGCCCGCCTAGAATATGTTGGGCAAGATTGTTTTAATGTGGCCTACATGAGACATACGGGGCAATGGTGGGAAATTCTGCATGGTTTGTCTTTAGAAGAATGTTTATCGGAAATTAGAAACAATCCCCTGTTACATCCTTAATCGTTACTCTAATTGGCAATCGTTCTTTTAATTATCGAATTGGCTCTCCTGACGGAGTATTTTGCATTTCCCGATGTCAAGGCCCTGCTGCAAGATTTGTGTGAGATGAAACCCAAAATGCTGAGTGATGTTGAGTTAGATGCGATTGTGTGGGCGAACATAAAAAGTAGCAGTTCCTTTGTCATCACCGATCGCAAGAAATACCCGCACTCAGTTGCTGACACCCGCAAACTTTAGATCCCGCATTCGGCACCCTCAACTGTCGCATACTCGCTTCTGTAGTGGAATTGATGTTTAAGTTGGCTATATATAGTGCCTTGAGTATTTTGATTTACCCTAAATGCCCACCTAGTAATGGTTGTGACACGCTATATATAGTGGAGGCGAAATGTGGGTTACAATCCCGAATTCAGTTGGAGACGATCTTAGAAATTAGTAAGATATATGACTTTTATGAAATTAAGGTTATGACTTTTATGAATTGACTTATCATCTCGCCTGTGGAATAATGTTAATTAATTTCAAATCAAGCATTGTCTCCCCAAAAGATAAAAGCTTGTTGGTGTGGAGTGATTATCTAAATTCGTAAATTTAGCACTTTATAAAATAAAAAACCTAAATATTTCGTAATTGCTCAACTAGGGCAAAAAAGGGAGCGATCAGTAGAGAGAGCTTGTTGAATAGATTGATAAGCCGTCAAGCCCTGACGCTTGCCAGTATTAACAACTGAACGAACAGCAGCAAACAAATCTCGCCCCCATTCCGAACGGAAGCCATTAGTCACACGGCTCTTCTGGAGTCAAGGTGATCAGCAAAACTAATTAGAAAAGCAAGCTAATAGCCTCGCCCGAAAGTTATCAAA
>NZ_JAUBRK010000092.1:0-21249 GCF_036701825.1 Microcoleus sp. MOSTC5
TTTCGACAATTTTCGAGCTCGACTATTAGCTGGCTTTTCTAATTAGTTTTTATTATCACCTCAAACCCAGAAGACCCCTATTCTCAAAGCCTCCCAAACTCTATCGAGTGAAATTCAATTAGAAAAATTGCTGGCTGCACTGATGTGTGTGGTGATGGAAAATGCCGGAGCAAAAAAAGCAGTTCTGCTGTTGCTTAAGGATGGGAATCTCGCGATCGAAGCTGTAGCCTCCTTCCATCGAGATGTCATCTCAATATCTGTACCGCTGTCAGCCAGCGACGAGGTTCCCGCTGCTGTGGTCAACTATGTTAAGCGGACTTGGAAAACTGTAGTTTTGGATAATGCAGCAGTACAAAGCGATTTTATTGCCGATCCGTATTTGATGCAGGAAAAGCCCAAAAGTGTGCTGTGCGCGCCAATTTTAAATCAGGGTAAATTAATCGGGTTGTTATATCTAGAAAATAACTTGACAATTGGTGCATTTACAGAGGATCGCACTGAAGTCATCCAACTTTTGTGCGCCCAAGCGGCTATCTCTCTAGAAAATGCCCGCTTGTACCAACAATCTCAAGCTTATTCACAAGAACTAGAGCGATCGCTCCTCGATTTGCAGCAAGCACAGTTACAAATCGTGCAAAGCGAAAAAATGTCCGCCTTGGGCAATTTAGTAGCGGGAGTTGCCCACGAAATTAATAATCCTGTCGGCTTTATTAGCGGCAATATTGAGGAAGCAACCACCACGATCAAAGATGTGATTAGTCACTTAAAATTATATCAACAAAAACTGCCAAATCCCGGCGAGGAAATCGAAGAAGATGCGGAGGATATTGATTTAGAGTATGCCTTAGAAGATTTGCCAAAGATGCTGTTGTCGATGAAAGTGGGATGCGATCGCATTCGCGGCATTAGCACCAGCCTCCGCACCTTCTCCAGAGCCGATAAAGACTACAAAGTTCCCTTTAATATCCATGAGGGCATTGACAGCACCATCTTAATTTTGAAACACCGGCTGAAAGCCAACGAACACCATCCCCCGATCGAAGTCGTCACAGACTACGGCAATCTCCCCCAAATCGAATGCTTTCCCGGTCAACTGAACCAAGTCTTTATGAACCTGCTTGCTAACGCGATCGATGCCCTAGAAGAATCAAACCAAGGACGCAGTTTGGAGGCAATTAAAGCAAATCCACACTGTATCACTGTTCGTACCAGTCTGTCGGGCTATCGGCACATCAAAGTTCAGATTGCCGATAACGGTGCGGGCATGACAGAAGCAGTAAAACAGCGGATTTTTGACCATTTGTTCACTACGAAGGCAGTAGGAAAAGGCACAGGATTAGGATTGGCGATCGCCCGCCAGATTGTAGTCGAAACCCACGGCGGAACAATTAATGTGAATTCTACTTTGGGGGGAGGAAGTGAATTTGAGATAGTGTTACCTGTTAACGGATAAAAGTAGAGGGCATCCGTCCTACCATTTTAGATTTTAGATTTTAGATTTTAGATTTTAGATTGAAGAATTGGGAATGACAGATGACCTAATGATTTGGAGCTGACCTACAGTTGCATTATTGTTTCAAAGTGGTATCAGAAGTAAAAGTTTGAGGAGGAGGAAGAATGAAAAAGGTTATTCATTTTTCATTCTTCCTCCTTTTGTTTGTCGAGTTTGAGTTCCTTGAGTCCGATCGACTAATTTCTATTTGAAAAAATCCCGAATAACTAAATTAGATTGCCGATCGGGCATTATACCAGCCCCGATCGCAACTGCGGACACGGGCAAAACTTCCAGCGCCCCTTCGCCAGATTGCCAAAATCTCAATTATGCTAACCTAGGCAAGCAGCAATCCCTTGTCACGAAGGCGATTAACATAATTTCAAACAATTTATTTTATTGAGGACCGGTGTATCCCGTATGGCAAACCTGATCGGCACAGACAGCAACGACTTTATTCTAGGAACTCCGCTGAGCGATCGAATTCGCGCCTTAGATGGCGATGACACGCCCCTGGGTGCGGGAGGAGATGACACCCTAGAGGGCGACGGCGGCAACGACCAGCTTCTTGGAGGTGACGGAGCAGATTCGCTGATTGGCGGTGAAGGAAATGACGAACTTATTGGCAACCAAGGCCGCGATTTTGCTTCCGGCGGGAACGGCGACGACTCGATTCGCGGCGGTTTGGGGAACGACATCCTCGAAGGCAACGACGGGATAGACAGCGTGGTGGGAGACGCTGGGGACGACTTAGTTTTTGGCAACGGAGGCTTTGATGTGATTGCCGGCGGTACTGGCAACGACACCCTCACAGGAAGTGACGGCGACGATTCCGTGTTCGGGAATGCTGATGAGGACTTTCTCTACGGGAATTTTGGGAACGATTCTCTCAACGGCGGTAGCGGCAGGGATCAACTGTTGGGCGGTGAGGGCAACGATTACTTGAGTGCCAGCGACGGCGACGACACTTTGTACGGCAATGCCGACAACGATTCGCTCTTCGGAGATGCTGGTAACGATCAGATATTCGGCGGCAAGGCTGACGATACAGCTTTTGGCGGCACAGGTTCCGATACGCTTCGCGGGGATGAAGCCGACGACTCGATACTGGGAGATGAAGGCAATGACTTCCTGTTTGGTGGCAAAGGTAATGATGCTCTCGACGGCGGTTTTGGCGATGACTCGTTGGCTGGAGGTATCGGCGACGATACAATTTTGGGCAGTTTCGGCAATGACAATTTATTTGGGGCAGAGGGTAATGATTCTCTGATCGGAGGTGAGGGTTCGGATACTCTGACTGGCGGCAGCGGCAGCGATGTCTTTGGATTGGGAGCCGGGCCTGGCAGTTTGGCTTTAATTACTGATTACAATGAGGCAGAGGATTTCTTTGGACTGCCGAGCAATTTATCTTTCGCTCAACTGCAAGTTCGGCAAGGTAACGGTGCAAATATCAGGGATACAGTAATTACGACGCTCGACGGCAAGCTTTTAGCAATTTTGACAGACACTCCGGCGGCGCTGCTCGATGCCAATGATTTTATCGCTGTGACTGGGACGGTTCCCCCCAGACCAACCACGATTACAACTACAACTACAGTTACAACCACAATTACAGATCCAAATCAACCTCCAACTCCAACTCCGGCTCCAGCTCCGGCTCCAGCTCCGGCTCCAACTCCAACTCCAACTCCAACTCCGACTCCAACTCCAACTCCAACTCCAACTCCGACTCCAACTCCAACTCCGACGCCGACTCCAACTCCAACTCCCACAGCAGCACCGACTCCGACGCCGACTCCGACGCCGACTCCCACAGCAGCACCGACTCCGACGCCGACGCCGACTCCGACTCCCACAGCAGCACCGACTCCGACGCCGACGCCGACTCCGACTCCGACTCCCACAGCAGCACCGACTCCGACTCCGACTGCTTCGAGGATTCCAACTCCGCCGACAGTTAGCGTGCCTGATGCTGATTCGCCCCTGCTGTCAATTAGTTCGATCGCCCCGACGCAGACTCCCGGACCATTGTCAATGCCCGGACAGACGCCGATATTCCCGACGGTGCCGAACCCGATACCCTTACCTCCTACACCATTTGGGTTCTAGGCGCGATCGCCCAGCTCAGTTATGAGTTTGTGATTTTTACATAAACTCATAACTCAAAACTCAAAACTATTTAACGTCTTGTGGAGTCTCGGCCGAGTCTTCTGGCAACTCGGCTGGAGAATCTTCTAGGGGAGATAATTGTTGGGTGTACCCCAAGAGCGATCGAAGTTTCATGCGGTGGATGTAAGGCCAGCCACCATTGGCTTCAATATTCTTGAGTAGTTTGTAAAGTGCTTGGCGGTTGTCGGGAAAAGACGCTTGAAACAAACCGTCCCGAATTTCCCGGTGCGAAGCTTCCAGCGTCCGCAGCAGGGCCAAAAGCAGCAGACTGTCTCCCTGACAACTTTCGGCTAAAGTCCGAATCGCCTCTGTCAGCGATTGCATTTGAGACTGCAACTTTTCTGACTCTAAATCTTTGCCGTTGTCCATACTGCTGCTTCCTTTGAAATCTACTAGGCGTTTGTCCCCAGCCTTTTGGTCAGCCGACTAATCGAGCTAGTCGCGATCGCCATTCGGGGTCATAAGCAAAGTAACTTAAGTAGGTTGACTTAAGCAATATTAATTTGCAGTCCAAGCCAAGAAAAGAGCACAACCCGTCGTACCATGTGTATTGGGCTGCGATCCGAACATGATTGAGAAATCATAAGTTCTTGCTTATTTTCACTGGACTAGCTTGATTTTTTGAGTCAATGTCGGTCTCGGTGAAGCGAGCGATCTGGATCTAAATGCTGCCCAAAGCGCTGGCGTAGCCTGCCGGCGGGCAATTATATTTTGCTCGAAGTAAGGCTTTTTCTTAATATAATCCGATGTTGGATATTGAGGTTTGCAATGAAATATCGTGCTTTAATTGTTGCACTTTTAGCATTTTGCATGAGTGCGCTGGTTGCTTGTTCTTCTGCTTCTGACACGACGGTGGCGACTACCGAGTTGCTCACCTACGACGAGATTAGAGGTACTGGATTGGCTAATAACTGCCCTAGCTTGGCAGAAACTTCTCGGGGATCGATCCCCCTCGAAGCGGACGGCACCTATAAACTGACTGGTTTGTGTTTGCAGCCCACAACTTATTTTGTGAAGGAAGAACCAGCAAACAAACGCCAAGAGGCGGAATTTGTGCCTGGTAAATTGCTGACGCGGTTCACGTCGAGCATTGACCAAGTTCAAGGTACGCTCAAAGTCGGTACTGACGGAACTCTGACTTTCACAGAAGAAGACGGCTTGGATTTTCAAGCTATTACGATTCAGTTACCGGGCGGAGAGCAAGTACCTTTCTTGTTCACTATTAAAGAGCTGGTAGCCAGTTCCGAACCCGGAGTGGTTGCTATCAATACTTCCACCGATTTGAGAGGGGAGTTTAACGTTCCTTCTTACCGCAGCGCAGGCTTTTTAGACCCTAAAGGTCGCGGGGTAGCGACTGGCTACGATAATGCTGTAGCGCTTCCGGCTACTGACAATTCCAAACTGAACCGCTCTAATGTAAAGCTGGCTGACACCCGCACCAAGGCGGGCAAAATTTCTCTCCAAGTTGCTAAAGTCAACAGCGCCACTGGCGAAGTTGGCGGGATTTTTGAGAGCACGCAGCCTTCTGATACTGATTTGGGAGCTAGACCTGCTCTCGACGTGAAAATTCGGGGTTTGTTTTACGCTCGCATTGAGCCTTCTGTGTCGTAAAATTGGGTTTCTGGATAGATCGAACTTGAGCAGTTTTTTGCAATAAAGCTACTGCTCGCCCTTCATTAGCCAACAGTCTTGACCAATATAAATTAAGACTGTTGACTAATGACTAAATTTATGATTTGATTGTGATTAGTCGCAAGTGATTAAGTTTGGATTTTTTATTAATTAAAGTATTGTATTTAAACAGATTTCAGATTATAATATAGTGGTAAAAAATCCTGGTTAAATTCGGGATTGTGCCGAATACCTTCTACCTGGTAAAATGCTGCCTTCTGCCGAAGGCCTTCGGATCGTCGCCCTAAATCCCTGCACCCCCCCAAAATTCAAAAGGTGTGTCCGCTATCACACCTATTAAGTGCTAGGATTACACTACCTAAAAGTGAATTATTTTAGACTGTATTGGAAACTCGATCTAAAGCAACCTCAGTCCTCTCCTCTACCAACCCTTATGCCGCTATGTCTACCACAGTGCCCAACGAGCTAAAAAACGAAAATTTGCAATTGTTGCGCGAGTACCAACTTTCGGGATCGAATGAAATCCGCAATCAGTTAGTTAAACTGAATATTGGACTTGTGAGAAAAGAAGTTTACCACTGGCTAAACCAGTGCGGTGAAAGCTACGACGATTTGCTGCAAGTAGGGTGTATTGGGTTGATCAGGGCGATCGAGCGGTTTGATATGTCGAAGGGACACGCTTTTAGTTCCTTTGCAATTCCCTACATTCGGGGCGAAATTCAACACTACTTGCGGGACAAAAGCCCTTCTGTGCGATTTCCCCGCCACTGGCAGTCCCTGGAACGCAAATCTGTAGCAGCGATCAAGGATTTGCAGGTGCAGTTCAACCGCAAACCTACGGATGCTGAAGTAGCAGCAGTCCTTGAGGTTTCTGTAGAAGAATGGCAAGAAATTAAGTTGGCCCATCTCAACAGATCGCCTCTGAGTTTGGACGCGCCGATGCAAGATGAAGATGAGGGGGCTACTTGTCTCGGAGAATTGGTGCCCGATACCAAGTATCGGAGTTTTCAGTTGGCGCAAGAGGATCAAATTCGCGTACAGCAAGCTTTGGCTATGTTGGAACAACGGACTCGCGAGATATTGGAGTTTGTTTTTCTCTACGATTTGACGCAGAAAGAAACGGCTGAACGCTTGGGTATCAGTGCGGTGACTGTTTCTCGGCGAGTTAAGAAGGGGCTGGATTTGCTCAAAGAGATTATGACGAAACAGCTTTAGTTATTAGTCATTAGTCATTGGTCAGCAGTAGTTATACCAATTCTGAAAAAAAGTAGTGCTAGATATAAATTATCAGCTATCGTCTGTAGGGAAACGGCACTGCCGTGTCCGGCAGGTGGTGAGAGCGAATGAACGATAATTTATATAAGAGAATTACTGTAGCAATAGTTTTTAAAATTGGTATTAGTCAACAGTCAGCAGTATTCAGTCAACAGTCAATAGTCAACCGCGATCGGTAATTAGTCAGTTGTTACCAAGAACAAATAACAAATGACTAATGACTAATGACTAATGACTAATGACTACTAACTAATTTTTAGATGCTGCGGACAAATTTATCGAGCCTTTCTACGGCTTTTTTAATTGTGCCTAAATCGGTGGCGTAAGACAAGCGAATGTGGTCGTCTGCACCAAAAGCAATCCCCGGAATAACTGCTACTTGCTGCTGTTCTAAGAAAGCGTCGCAAAATTCCAGAGAATTCATTCCAGTTTTGCTGATGTTGACAAACATATAGAAAGCACCGTCTGGTTTGATGCAGCTAATTCCGGGGACAGCATCGAGCAATTCAAATATTACCTGACGCCTTTCGGCAAAAGCTTGACGCATTTTTTCAACAGACTCTTGGCTGCTTTCCAAAGCTGCGATCGCGCCGTACTGTGCAAAAGTACACACGTTTGAGGTACTGTGACCTTGAATGGTGCTGGTGGCTTTGATTAATTCGATCGGCCCGGCCAAATAACCGATTCGCCAGCCTGTCATCGCGTAAGCTTTGGCAAAACCGCTGCTGATCAGGGTGCGATCGAAGATTTCTTGACCCAGGGAACCGATGCTGACGTGTTGGGCGCCGTCATATATAATTTTTTCGTAAATTTCGTCAGCAACGACTAGAATATCTCGATCGACTATCACCTCGGCTAATGCTTTGATTTCCGCCAGAGTGTACACCATTCCCGTTGGGTTAGAAGGCGAATTCAGTACAAATAACTTGGTTTTGGGAGTAATCGCTCGACTCAGTTGTTCCGGTGTAATTTTATATCCTGTAGAAGCATCTGTCCGTACAATTACAGGCTTGCCGCTGGCGAGTTTTACCATTTCTGGATAGCTCAGCCAGTAGGGAGCAGGGATAATTACTTCATCCCCCGGATCGATCAGAGCCATCATCAGATTGTAGAGCGAATGCTTGCCGCCGTTGGTGACGATGATATTTTCGGGTTGATAGTTAAGGTTGTTGTCGTCGCGGAGTTTGCGGGCGATCGCAGCTTTTAACTGCGGTTCCCCAGTCACAGGGCCGTACTTAGTCTTCCCCTCGTCTAAAGCTTGTTTTGCCGCTGCTTTAACGTGTTCGGGGGTATCAAAGTCTGGTTCTCCCGTACTCAAACTACAGACATCAATCCCTTCGGCCTTCATGGCTTTAGCCTTAGCTGCGATCGCCAAGGTTATGGAAGGAGGAACCTCGCCCACTCGTGCTGCCAACTTAATCATTGGATTTTAGATATTAGATTTTTGACTTTAGATCTTAGGGTGACAAATCTTGATATTCAACCCTGTTGTTAGGGAATTATGACATTTGTTTACATAGTACGTAAAGGATTAAGCAATTAAAGAATAAAAATTAAAGAAGCTCTTAGTTTTAATTTTTATTTTTAATATTTTAAATTTTGACGTTATTATTGTACCATTTTTGATGCCTCGTTACCCTCAACGCCGATCTGCAAGCTTATGGATCTCAAATCTCTGATTCGCGACATTCCTGATTTCCCAAAGCCGGGAATTCTGTTTCGAGACATTACAACTTTGTTGCGCGACCCGCAAGGCCTCAGCTACACCATTGACAGCTTAGCCGAAAAATGCTCTGAAATGTCTGCTGACTATGTGGTGGGCATGGAATCCCGAGGCTTTATATTTGGCGCGCCTTTGGCTTATAAAATGGGAATAGGCTTTATTCCTGTCCGCAAACCAGGGAAACTGCCAGGTGCGGTTCATTTTGCTGAGTACGAATTGGAATACGGTGTCGATCGACTGGAGATGCACCGAGATGCGATGACATCCGGCAGCCGGGTGCTGATTGTGGACGATTTAATCGCCACTGGCGGAACGGCGGTGGCGACGGCTAAATTGTTGGAGCAAGCTGGCTGCGAGCTTGTCGGTTTTGCTTTTATCATTGAATTGCAGGCTTTGGGCGGCAGGCAGAAATTGCCGGATGTGCCGATCGTCACGCTAGTTGAATATTAGTTAGTTAACTGCTGACAGTTGACAGTTGACAGTTGACAGTTGAGTAAAAACTACTGACAAATAATATCCTTGACCTTTGCATCGGAATTATTCATCTCTCTCTTCTCTGACTCTGCGATCTCTGCGTTAAGAGCGGTTAAATCATTCCGATGCAACCGGAATTAATATCATTCACAATTCTTCAATTCTTCAATTGTTCAATTCAAAAATCTAAAATCTAAAATCTAAAATCTAAAATCCTATGACTTCTATTAAATTGAATCGAAATTGGCGAGGGTTGAGTTCTCTGTTTGGTGGGGAGACATTTACTTATGTTGTCAAGCGACTGTTGCAGGCACTTTTAACGCTATTTTTGGCATCGGCTCTTTGTTTTGCAATTATTGAGCTAGCACCGGGAAATTACTTGGATACTTTGAGCCAAAATCCGAAGATTTCGCCGGAGACACTCAAGCAACTCGAACAGCAGTTCGGCTTAGATAAACCAGCTATTGTGCAGTATTGGCTGTGGCTGCAACAAATTGTAACGCGGGGGAATTTTGGCACGAGTTTTGTGTATCAGCGATCGGTAGCTTCGCTGCTGTGGGAACGGGTACCGGCGACGCTGTTGATGGCGATCGCATCTATGTTTGTGACTTGGGCGATCGCCATTCCTTTGGGAATTGTCGCCGCCGTCAATCAAAACCGCACAGTCGATCGAGTTTTGCAAGTAGTCAGCTACACCGGACAGGGATTTCCGAGCTTTATTACAGCTTTGTTGCTGCTATTTTTCGCACAAAATACTTCGCCTCTGTTTCCCGTCGGAGGAATGACAAGTATCGACCACGCAGACTTACCTTGGTGGGGTCAAATCCTCGATTACTGCTGGCACTTAATTTTGCCAACTGTCGCCCTCAGCGTTACTGGTTTTGCTGGTTTGCAAAGATTGATGCGGGGACAATTGTTGGACGTGCTGCGTCAAGATTACATCAGAACAGCGCGGGCGAAAGGTTTGCCCGACGATCGAGTAATTTACGTTCACGCTTTGCGGAATGCTGTTAATCCGTTGATTACGCTATTGGGTTTTGAGTTTGCTAGTTTGTTGAGCGGTGCGTTTATTGCGGAATTTTTCTTTAATTGGCCGGGTTTGGGAAAGCTGACTTTGGAGGCGGTGAACAACCAAGACTTGTATTTAGTAATGGCCAGTTTGATGATGGGTGCAACCATGTTGATTGTGGGGAATTTGTTGGCAGATTTGCTGCTGAAAGCTGTCGATCCTCGGATTAAGCTCGAAGATTTGAAATAGTAGACTTAACTCAGTCAGGACTTACGCAGTGAGAATGATTTTTTGTCATTTCAATCCTTCACAAGGCTTCAGGACTGTGAAGGATTTCAAATTTTTATAATTTAGAGAGTATAGAGTATAAAGAAGATCCCAGAGAAGTGGTTGATGAACTAATTTTTTTGGTAGCTAATGAAACAGTCAGTGACTTCAGGGAAAACTTGAGTCTACATTAGTCCTTTTTCTACGAGAATCATGAATCGCAATCCGGTTTCAATACCTCCCTTGCCTCAGAGTCTTTCTTCACAAGAAACCTGGGGGTTTGGCTTTAGTGGGTTGCTTTTATGGTTAGGGACTGCGCCTGCGATGAATGCCGCACTAGGCCCGCAGGCGATCTGGGTTTGGTTGCCGGGAACAATCATTAGCATGATGCTCAACCTGCAAGTTAAGCGGTTAGGGACTTACTTCCCAGAGGTAGCTGGAGGCACCCCAAACTATACGACCCGCTTGCTACACCGGTTGCCAAACTTGGCTCGCTATGGGGCGATTGGTTATATGTTCGGCTGGGCGTCTGTGCCAGCCATGAATGCGATCGTTCTGACCGATTTAATCAAAGCGAATCTGACGCCACTGGGGATTACCTGTCCAGAGATCCTATTCAGAATTGGGTTTACAGTGCTGCCGTTCATCGTTGCTTTTAGTGGAACTCGCACGCTAGGTATTTTGCACTCTTTCTTTATATTTCCCGCGATCGGGTTTCTTCTCACCTTTTGTATCCAAGGCATGGCTTGGTTAAGTTTTGCTCCAGCTAGCCCTGGGGTGCTGCCCGATCTGGGAGCAGGCGTTTCTCCGATCGATTGGATGAAATGGTTCTTTATCGCCGTCTATGCGGTTTATGGTGGCGAAACGGCTTCTTCATTTGTGGCAGATAGTCGCCAACCCAGCGTTACCCTACGGTGCTTGCAAGTGACGACGGGATTGCTTCCGATCGTCTATCTCGGCGGATCGTGGGTTTTGATGCGGTTAGCCACAGATCCCGGCTTAGGGGATAGCGCTTACCTCAATCTAGTGGCAGCAACCCAACCCTTCTGGGGCACATTCGCCCCCGCCCTCGTCACCTTTCTGATTGCGTCAGGATGTCTCCTCAGCTCTGCGACTGCTGTTTCTAACAGTCCCCGGATTTTGTATCAGTTAGCCAAAGATGGCTACTTACCACCCGTGTTTGCCGTGCTGTCTCGCCGGGGAGTGCTCGAACCCAGTTTGATTTCCACCCTCGGGCTGAGTCTCATTTGCCTGTGGTGGGGCGATGTCGCACGGGTTGTGATGGTGGGGGGCACCGGCTACCTGAGTTCGATGATGGCAATTCACTTAGGCGAGTGGGTCAGCCGGCGACGACCAGAAACCAGATGGCCCTGGTGGTCGCTGGGCTTCTTTGGCCTTGAAGCGGCTGTTTTGGTCGTGGGTGGGTGGGCATGGAGCTGGCAGGACTTAGCCATTGGCTTACTGCTACCTTGGCTGATTGGCGTGGCAGGCACTCAATTACCGCGCCTGAACGTCCCCCTGTTCCATCCTGATGGGTGGATGCAACGGTATCACCAGCAACCCGATACCAGCAAAACAGATTGGTTGGCATTTCAGGTCACGATCTTAATTGGTTTAGTGTGCAGTGCGCTGAGTATTGGCTGGTGGGTGAGAGCGGGTTTAGAGCGGGTGGGTGTGGGGCAATATGTGGCGTTGTTTAGCATTTTGTTAGTGACGGTTGCCTTCGTGGGAGTGGCGATCGCCTGTTGGACCAGTTTGCCTCAAATTGCTGCCATTACTGAAGCCCGAGAGCAAGTCGAACGCACGCTGCTGGAGTTGCAACAGACCCAAACGCAACTCGTGCAGGCAGAAAAAATGTCAAGTTTAGGGCAATTAGTGGCAGGGGTCGCCCATGAAATCAATAACCCCGTTAATTTCATCCACGGCAATCTGACCCATTTGCGGGAGTACACGCAAAATCTGATGGATCTGATTGAACTTTACCAGCAGGAGAATCCTAATACGTCTCCTGATATTCAAGCTATGGTGGATGACATCGATTTAGAATTTTTGCAGAAAGACCTACCGAAAACCCTGAATTCGATGGAGATTGGCACCGATCGCATTCGTCAGATCGTGCTGTCATTACGCAACTTTTCCCGTCTTGATGAAGCTGACTTTAAAACTGTCGATATTCACGCAGGGATTGACAGCACCCTCCTGATTTTGGGAAATCGCCTCAAAGCCAGAGCCGATTTCCCAGAGATTAAGGTCGCTAAGGACTACAGCCTCCTAGACCACGTTGAGTGCTACCCCGGACAACTGAACCAGGTGGTGATGAATATTCTGGCAAATGCAATCGATGCGCTCGAAGAAAGCGGTCGCGGGAAAACCTATGCACAACTCCAAGCTAATCCGGGGCAGATTAGGATTCGCACGTCACCGATCGAAGCTGATTGGGTAGAAATTGCGATCGCTGACAACGGTGTTGGTATGTCCGAACAGATTCAGCAACGCATTTTCGATCCGTTCTTTACCACCAAGCCTGTGGGAAAAGGGACAGGCATGGGGATGTCCATCAGTTATCAAATCATCACGGAAAAACATCGTGGTAAGCTCAAGTGTTTTTCTACGATCGCGCAAGGAACTGAGTTCATAATTCAGATTCCCACCCGGCAACAATTTCGTAAAGCTGTATAGAACTAATTAATTTTGTACTCTCGGAGTGTTTTATGTCAGAAGAACAACCAAACGAATCAATTAGTTTTAGCCGCTTTGCGGACTGGTGCAGGCATATTGACAGTCTTTCAGAAGAGGCAAGGCACACAGTTAAAGTGTTGTTAAAAAAGGCTGGCACTGATGACGCTCAAGCAGCGGAGCAGATACTTTCAAGCATGACAAAACTGGATCTCAGGGACAATGGAATTACCGACATCAGCTCCCTCGGTTCGCTCACCAATCTGACGGCACTGAATCTCTGGGACAATAAAATTAGCGACATCAGCTTCCTCGGCTCGCTCACCAATCTGACAGAACTGCATCTCAACGACAATCAAATTATCGACATCAGCTTCCTCGGCTCGCTCACCAATCTGACAACACTGTATCTCTGGGACAATCAAATTACCGACTTCAGCTTTCTCGGCTCGCTCACCAATCTGACAACACTGCGTCTCTGGGACAATCAAATTACCGACATCAGCTTCCTCGGCTCCCTCACCAATCTGACCACACTGAATCTCAACAGCAATCGACTTACCGATATCACCGCCTTGCGATCGCTCACCAATCTGACAACACTGCGTCTCTACAGCAATGGAATTACCGACATCAGCTCCCTCGGCTCCCTCACCAATCTGACAACACTGTCTCTCGACAGCAATCGAATTACCGACATCAGCTCCCTCGGCTTGCTCACCAATCTGACAACACTGTCTCTCGACAGCGCTAAAATTACCGATATCAGCGCCTTGCGCTCGCTCACCAATCTGACAACACTGATTCTCAGCCGCAATCCAATTACCACTTTCAGCGTGTTAGGCGAACTCGCACAGAAACGTCTTACTCTCTCGACTAGACCAATTGATGCTCAAAAAGCCACAGAAGCAGTCAAACTTGCCTATGCCGCTATTGGCCTAGAAGAACCCGAAGTTATTATTTGCAGCAGTCCCCGCGACGCTTATCTCCAAATTTTCACATTGGCGCTCAAAGGCGACCCTTCACAAAACTGGTCAAACGAAGGGTATTGGAATAGATTGGGGAAAAAGCTAGACTGGAAATGGATGTCCTCATCGATTGTGAGAGAATTTGCAAGTGCGGCGGTGTGGGAGTATGAGTTAGAGGGCATGACGATCGAGTCCGAAGCAGACAGCACACTGAGTTGGCTAATCAACCAATTGACTAGCAGCCATGTGCGATCGGAACAAACGATGTCGGATACCCCGCCCGATTATTTCTGCGACATGATATCCCGTGAAACCTCCACGACTTTGTTTAAAAAAATCTATTTGACTGAATTGTATATCTCTTCATTAGGCATCAATCTCTCCCAAAAGGCACAAGAAATACTTCGCTCCCAAAAGCAGCTTTTCGAGCATTGCGGTTGGATATTTCCCTTTGAAAAGTTTTGCCTGGTGTGCGATCGCCCCCGCCATCTTCGCTTTGACAGTCAAAACCGCTTGCACGCTGAAGCAGAACCTGCGATCGAGTTTGCGGATGGATGGAATTTTTACTATTATCACGGTGTCAGGTTGCCTGAAGAGTACGGCAAAGTCCACCCCAATCAATGGCAATCGCAATGGCTTTTAACAGAAAAGAATGCCGAACTTCGGCGAGTGTTAATTCAAGGAATTGGTTACGATCGCATTTGTCAAGAGTTGGCAGCAGAACAAATAGATAGTTGGCAGGAATATTCACTATTAACAATAGATAATGCCGATGTCGAGCCGATTTGTTTGTTAAAAATGACTTGTCCGAGTACGGGATTCATTCACGCTTTGAGAGTGCCGCCTAACCTGACATCAGCTAGGGAGGCAATTCGCTGGGTAAATTGGGAGATCGATCCAGAGGAATTTTCCGTGCAGACTTGATATAGCAGAAGGAAGAAGGAAGAGGGAAGAAGGAAGAAGGAAGAGTTAATATTAGCAAGGATTTCAGCGATCGATAATGTCTTTGTTTTAATTTCAGAAACGAGATGACAATTCATTGAAGAACGGGCTAGGCTAGTTGTAGACTTCTATTTCCATGCCAGGAATGCACCAATAAAACTTCATTCACCCTCCAAACATGGCAAAACAACTAGCAATAGAAACTCGCGGGCTGACGAAACAATTCGATCGCCATATAGCTGTCAATGACATCGATTTACAAGTAGCAGCCGGCGAAGTATGCGGACTCATCGGCCCCAACGGTGCCGGCAAAACTACTTTGCTGCGGATGTTGGCGGCGGCTGAGGAACCGACTACAGGGGAAATTTACATCAACGGCGATAGGTTGCTGCGCGATCGATCGCACCCGATTCTCAAACAGCGCATCGGCTTTCTTCCCGACGACTTTCCCCTCTACGACGACTTGACTGTTTGGGATTATTTAGACTATTTTGCCCGACTCTACAACCTCCAGCAACCGCGCCGCCGAGAGCGAATCAACTCCGTTTTAGAACTCGTGCAATTAACCAACAAGCGCAACAGCTTAATTTCTACCCTGTCGCGGGGGATGAAACAGCGCCTGAGTTTGGGGAGAACTATTATCCACGAACCGCTGTTGCTGTTGTTAGACGAACCCGTTTCTGGCTTAGATCCGATCGCCCGAATGCAGTTCCGCGAAATTATCAAAGCTTTGCAAGAAGCCGGCATGACCGTAGTCATATCATCTCACGTCCTCAGCGACTTAGCCGAACTTTGTAGCTGGGTGGGTATCATGGAACTCGGATATCTGGTCGAAAGCGCACCCTTACAAGAACTTTACAAACGCCTCAGCCGCCAGCAAATTTTTATGTCGGTTGTAGGAAATAAATTAGAAGCGCTAACATCGGAATTAAAAAACTTTCCTTGGGTGGAAAATTGGGCAATAATCCGGGAAACTCAACAGGTGTGCGTTGATTTTTCAGGAAGCCCGGAAGATGCGGCAAATTTATTACGCGAACTCGTCGCGGCCAACATTCCCCTAACCGAATTCCACTGCACTCAAGAAGACTTAGAAACCATCTTCCTCAAGATGGGACACCAGCAAGCATCTTAATTTGCTCGTTCCCTGTTTACCAGAATAAACAGTGAGTTATAACTAAGTCGTCACCCATTACTAATCACCAATAACCAATGACACTCCACTTACTAGACAAAATAGGCAACTGGAATCCCCAGTTATTTCGAGAAATCAAAGGCCGCTTGAATACTGGCAATATGGCGATCGCCTCTGCCCTTTCCCTAAGCGGTCAACTGCTGCTATTGATGTATTTCAGCGCCCAGATACCCGTTCCCCCTGCTAATGGCGAGTACACTAACCCCATCTATCACAGATTTTGCACTTTAGATAATGCCAATTCCTATGAGACAAAGTGCGTCAGAGATGCCTTGGGCAACTTTGCCATTAACTGGCCGCAGTGGTGGCTGGAGATATTCATTTGGCTGAGCATATTGAGCGTGTTAGCTTTATTAGTAGCAGGGACTTATATGCTTGTCAGCGACTTAGACAAGGAGGAACGCCGCGGCACGCTCAACTTTATTCGCCTCAGTCCCCAGTCTGCCAAAACAATTTTTCTCGGCAAAATTCTGGGCGTCCCAATTTTACTGTATCTTGCAGCAATTCTGACCGTACCGCTGCACTTGTACGCTGGATTAGCTGCTCAAATACCTGTGAATGAAATTTTATGTTTCTACACAGCGGTTGCAGCTAGCTGTGCTTTATTTTACAGCGCTGCGATGCTATTTGGATTGACAACCAGTTGGTTGGGAGGATTTCAACCTTGGTTGGCTAGCGCTACGGTTTTCGTTGTGTTTGGGATGTCTGTGATCCAATTAACGCGAACTGCTTGGGATTTGCTAACATTTTTGTCTCCCATTTCTATCCTGAGATATCTCCTTTTTGGAGTTGTTTTTAATCCAAATCATGCTTTCCATTGGTTAGTTGCATCTTTAGACAATTTGCAATGGTTTTACTCGCCAGTGGGTACAAATATTGCGAGTGGTCTTGCTTTGTCTCTCTTGGTTTGTGGTACAGGAACCTATTGGATGTGGCAGGGATGGCAGCGCCGCTTTCCCAATCCCAGCGCTACAGTTTTGAGCAAGCGGCAAAGTTATTTGCTAGTTATCTGCTGTCAGACAATAATTTTAGGGTTTGCACTCCCATCAAACCCCATAGCAGGCAGTAGTCTCGCCGCCTTACTGCTCTTGAATTTGCTGATGTTCTTAGCTTTAATTGCAGCTTTAACATCTGACAGACAATCTTTGTACGATTGGGCGAGGTATCGTCAACAAATCGTTCCCAGCAGTCAGAAGTTGTGGCGGCGCTACCCGCTACTCGATTTAATTTGGAGCGAAAAAAGTCCTGCTGTAGTTGCGATTGCGATTAATCTCCTCAGCTCAGTCATAATTTTAACACCTTTTACGCTGTTTCAAAAAATTGAGGCAAAAGAATTTTGGGACGTAATTTGCTCCCTGAATCTCATCCTAATTTACGCAGTTATCACCCAACTATTCCTATTGACAAAAACCCGAAATCCGGAAATTTGGGCTGCAGGCACTGTCGGTAGCGCTATCTTGTTGCCGCCTCTGATTTTATCTATGCTCTTGCTAACCCCAGAAAAAGCTCCTATTTTCTGGTTGTCTTCAACATTTGTTAGCTTTTGGTCTTCGTCTTTCACAGCGTCAGGAAATACGATTTTGTTCTCCATACTCAGTCAGTGGACTGTCTTGGTGTTGTTGAACTTCAAATTGCGATCGCAACTGAGACTCGCAGGGCAATCAGCTTCTAAAGCACTGCTGAAAGCGTGAAAAAGCAGGGGAAGGGATCAAACGTGAAACTCCGATTCAGGCAGGGGCTTAAACCCCTGCCTGAAAGCTTAAGTCGTCTGAAGACGACTGTTCGACTAACTTATTATGCCAATTCCGCATTTATACTCCACTTTATATTGAGCGCTGGTGGTCGCTGCTACACACACAAAGCGCACCTTCGCAGGCTTTCAGATTAAATTTGAAAAATAATTTCTAACTGTACAGATCCAAAATTATAGAGTCAGCGTATATTACTAATGAACGCAATACAAAATTTCATAGGTTCGCACCCTAAAAATTTCAGCTTGCCTGTTTTCACTTGAGGTGCGATCGCGCTTGGCTGCACAGCAAACTATAAAATAGGGCTAAGTGATATGTATTGAGGAGTGGGTTTATTTGAATCGGGGGGCAGGTTTATATATCGTTTTAGCTGCGTGTAATAGTTTTATGGCAACCCACCCCCTACAGCCGAAAATAATAAAAACTATCCTAAAAGTGCGAATTTGTGATATTTTGACTGAGAATACCGCCGCCGTTAGGCCACGAAAGTATCAAAATTAGAGGGTGATTAGAGCATGGCAGAAATTAGAGGCACCGCACAAGCAAACTTGCTAGCAGGAACTCCAGAAGATGACCTAATTTTTGGTTTGACGGGCAATGACACCATTGCGGGAAATTCCGGTAATGACAGCATTTTTGGAGGAAAGCAAAGCGATTTAATTGACGGCAATTTAGGTCAAGATTCGATTTTTGGAGATTTAGAGAACGATACTATTAACGGCGGAGAAGGTAACGATTTTTTAGTGGGCGGGAAAGGCAGCGATGCCATATCGGGAAACTCCGGCAATGATGTTTTGTCGGGCGATCGAGATACTGATGTCCTGATAGGCGGAGACGGGGCAGACCTATTTGTTTTGAGGCGCTATGCTGATGCAGATCCTGGTCGTACCAGCGGCGGTGCTAATTTCGCAAATGCTGACGCGATCGCCGATTTTGCAGCCGGTACAGATTTAATCGGTTTGGCGGGAGGTCTTAGTTTTAGCGATTTGAATATTCAGGAAGCTGGAAACGATACTGTTATTCAAGACCGAGTGACTGGAGAATTTCTCGCTACTCTCAGAGGGGTGAGACAAAGTGCGATTAACCAGGCAAGTTTCACTAATAATATTGGCAGCGTTGTTCCCAATCCCCCGCCTCCAGCGCTGACAACGGCTTATGCTTTAACTGCTGCTAATCGGATTGTCGGTTTTAGTCTTTCCAATCCGGGAAGTGTGATCTCAGATTTCCCCGTGACTGGATTGCAAGCGGGAGAAAATTTGCTGGGAATTGATTATCGGCCGGCTAACGGTGTGCTTTACGGTGTGGGTTCTAGCAATCGCTTGTATACTATCAATCCGAGAACCGGGGAAGCCAGTCCAGTCGGTAGCGGGGAGTTTGCTGTTCCCCTAACTCCGGGGGCTGCGGGTTTTGATTTCAATCCGACAGTCGATCGAATTCGGTTTGTCAATGAAGCCGATCAAAACGCCCGCCTCAACCCGGATACGGGAGGAGTTGTCGATTCTGACACGCTGGCGGGGGGAATTCAACTCGACGGGAATTTGGCTTACCGGGCGGGCGATCGCAATTTTGGAAGTTCTCCGGCTGCTGCTGGGGCTGCGTACACGAATAACTTTGCAGGGGGAACTTCGACAACGCTGTTTGTAATTGACAGCGATTTGGATGTTTTGGTGCGACAAGATCCGCCGAATAATGGAGTGTTGAATACGATCGGATCTTTGGGAGTTGATGCTACTAGCGTTCTCGGCTTTGATGTCAGGAGTATTGGCGGCCGCGAAGTGGCAGTGGCGGCGCTGGAAGTTGGGGGCGTTTCGGGCTTGTACAATATCAATTTAAGTAGCGGTCAAGCTTCCTTTGTCGGTCAAATTGCCGATGGGAGACAGATTAACGGTTTGGCTTTGCCTTTGCCTACAGCTTACGCCTTGACTGTCAGAAATGGCGCCGAAACAATTGTCGGTTTTAACGAGGCGGCACCGCGGGCGATTCTCAGCGACGCAGCAGTTACGGGATTGCAGCAGGGAGAAAGTTTGCTGGGGATTGATTTTCGCCCCGCTAACGGTGTGCTTTACGGTGTGGGTTCTACCAATCGCTTGTACGCCATCAATCCGGTGACTGGGGCTGCAACTGCTGTTGGTAGCGGGCAGTTTGCTGTTCCCCTAACTCCGGGGGCTGCGGGTTTTGATTTCAATCCGACAGTCGATCGAATTCGGTTTATCAATCAAGCCGGTCAAAACGCCCGCCTCAACCCAGATACCGGGGCAATTGTCGATTTTGACACGCTGACAGGGGGAATTCAACTCGACGGGAATTTGGCTTATGCTGCGGGCGATCGCAATTTTGGCAATCCTCCGGCGGGTGTGGGGGCTGCGTATGTTAATAACTTTGCAGGGGCAACTTCGACAAGGCTGTTTGCAATTGACACCAATTTAGACGTTCTGGTGCGGCAAGATCCGCCGAATAATGGGGTGTTGAATACGATCGGGTCTTTGGGAATTGATGCTGGTACCGTTCTCGGCTTTGATGTCAGGAGTGTTGGCGGTAACGAGACGGCTTTGGCTGCGATCGAGGTTGGCGGAGTTTCCAGCCTGTACAATATCAATTTGACGACCGGTCAAGCTTCGATTGTCGGTCAAATTGGTGACGGGCGAGGGATTAAAGGCTTAGCGCTGACTTTGATTTAACTGCTAGATTCCCAGCGATTTTAGGCATCAATTATGTACTTTTTAGGTAGAAAGTTGAAAAAAACTCAACTTTTCTACTATCTCAAATTGTCAGTCTAAAATCGTTTGGGCAATTCCCAATTCCCAATTTGAGGTAACATATTATTTTGACAACCAAGATAAGATGTTATCTCAAGTTTTTTACTTGCTACGTTCCCGCAGTGACGGCAAATATCTGTCCGCGAATCCCAATCCAGATGCGGCAGTGAGTTACCTGCTGATGTTTCGCGAAGACTATGACGCTTTGAGTTATCTCAACGCCCATGCTGCTGATGTTGCCGATCGATTCGGAGTAGAATCGATTTCCGGTTCTCAGGTAAAAAAGCTACTCGAACGTTGGGGATTTAACGGTGTGGGGGTTGTTCAAGACCCGCTGTTACCCAATATTGAGTTTTTATTGACAAAGGATTGACAATTCACAACATTTGCGCTTCACCCGGTTTCAGGAAGAAATCGGGTTTTTTGGTCAAGTTTTTAGGCGATCGGGCGATCGAGCTTGTAGAGTTCTATGCCCCATATTTAGTGCAAATTGTCAAATATATTAACCTTTTACCCTAACTCTGAATCCTGTTGTATATTCGTAGTTTGATATATTCCGACCCGTCAACCTATGGTTCGAGAATTAGAGCCAGCGAAGCAACAGACTGGGCAACGAGCGTGCGATCGCAGTGTCTGGCGGTTAGTCAGACTCGGCAATATCGCCAGTGAGCAAACAACAGCTAGACCAATAAAAATCCCCAGCAGCTACGAACTGACCAGGGAAATGCACAAAAAAACCAAGAGATAATTATGGCACAAATCAATGGCTTTGGAGCAAATGCTCAAGAGTTCGAGTACCCGAAATTAGTAGCAAATATCCGGCTAAAACTGGTGTTAAGCCGGGTTTTCTGGGTTTGAGGTGATAATAAAAACTAATTAGAAAAGCCAGCTAATAGTCGAGCTCGAAAATTGTCGAAATTAAC
>NZ_JAUBRK010000163.1:0-1959 GCF_036701825.1 Microcoleus sp. MOSTC5
GCTTCTGTGATTTATTGCGTAAGCGTTGCTTGCCGTAGGCGTCGCATCCTTCTTTAAAAACTGTCCGGAGTATTGATTGATTTTAACTATTTTACACTTATTCGGATATTTACAAAACCGGGATGCTCCCCGCTCGGAAATCGTCAAATTAAAGTCTTTTGCAACCCGATTTAAGGTAAAATCACTGTAAGACATTTGAATGGTATGCAAAAGTTAGATCGTGTCCGGTTGTATCAGTTGCGTAGGGGCGGGTTTAGCCGACAATTGTTTCATCAAACAAACAACTTTTCGTCAAAACCCGCCGTTACCAAGCGTGACCGATGCTAACGGACATGATATTATTGGCCGATCGCACAAAAAGCAGCCCCATAAAAAGGCGAAACAAAGGGTACATATCAATCTCTACAGCACGTGCAACGTCTCTACAGCTACACGAACCTTCGGTGTACCTCATACGGCTGCAATGCTCTACCCAACCTACGAATGATTAAATCGATTTATCACCCTAAGTACGGGACAGCCGGGTAGTTTACGTAAATCTACTGTAGGAGATCACTCAGTTTCCGAGTAATTTGATACTGGGAGAAAACCTATCCGAAGCGTAACAAAATGAACACAGCTACACGAACCTTCGGTGTAGCTCATACGGCTGCAATGCTCTACCCAACCTACGAATGATTAGATCGATTTATCACCCTAAGTACGGGACAGCCGGGTAGTTTACGTAAATCTACTGTAGGAGATTACTCAGTTTCCGAGTAAATTGATACGACGAGAAAACCTATCCGAAGCGTAACAAAATGAACACAGCTCTTATAAAGCTTCCTTTAACAAAAATTACAAATCTTGTTAATGAAGGCACAACAAGCCAGTACAACCTAGCAATGGAAAAACTGCTCGTCGTTGTGCAAGAACTCTCGTTAGCCCGCAGCCTCGAAGATGTGATGGCGATCGTGCGAGTTGCCGCACGCCAACTCACAGGTGCTGATGGTGCTACCTTTGTCTTGCGCGACAAAGATCAGTGTTTCTATGCCGACGAAGATGCAATTGCACCTCTGTGGAAAGGGCGGCGGTTTCCAATGAGTATATGCATCAGCGGTTGGACAATGTTAAACCGTCAACCAACCGTCATCCCAGACATCTATGAGGACGCTCGTATTCCCCACGCCGCTTATCAGCCCACATTTGTCAAAAGTCTGGCAATGGTTCCAATTCGGACAATAGACCCAATTGGCGCGATCGGCAACTATTGGGCACAGCCGCATCAACCCACTGACCAAGAGGTGAAGCTACTCCAAGCACTGGCAGATACAACAGCCGTCGCGATCGAGAACGTGCAGGTGTATGCCGAACTGGAACAACGAGTGCGCGATCGCACCGCTGAGTTAGAAACTGTCAACGTCAAACTGACGCAGGAAATTTGGGAACGGCAACAAGCAGAGGAACAGGTGCGGCAATTGTCGTTGACAGACGAGTTGACACAGTTGCACAATCGACGCGGTTTTTTTGTCCTGGCACAGCAGCAGTTAAAAGTAGTCCGCCGCCAGAAAAGTTCATGCTGTCTCCTGTTTGTCGATCTAGACGGTTTGAAACAACTTAACGATAATATGGGTCACGAGGTAGGCGATCGGGCAATTGCAGATGCGGCTGAGATTTTGAAAGAAACCTGCCGCAGTTCAGACATTGTTGCTCGTTTGGGTGGAGATGAATTTGTCATTTTTGCGCTCAACTACTTAGAGAATGCCGAAGAGCTTGTAGTTCGCTTGCAAGCAAACATCGCTCGTTTCAACCATGAGAGCAACCGCTGCTATCAACTGTCTATGAGTATTGGCATCCAGTGCTGTATTCCAGACTGTGAAACCTCGCTGGAGCAATTAATAGCCCTAGGGCGTCGGTTCAGTATTAGGAGTTGACAAAAAAAGGAATTTATGAAATTAGCCAGTGCATGAGTTCGAGTCT
>NZ_JAUBRK010000164.1:0-1940 GCF_036701825.1 Microcoleus sp. MOSTC5
GCTCATCGGAGTTAAGCCCAGCGGCGATCTATTCAAGCGGGGGGCTTTTGTATTCATCCGAGCCGACAAAGTTGGGAGTCAGGCTGGATGGAAGGTTGAAAAAATATGAGATTTTAAGGCAATCGCTTTGAATAATGGTTGTTCAGCACCGGCGAAGTTCTATCGCTCATCAGAGTCAAACCACATCAGGTTCAAATCAATCGCGGAAGCTTTGCGTTTGTATAGAGAATTGTCGATGTAATTAGGTATGAGAATGAAACATGGGAACCGTGAACCTAGAGGTGATACAGGCAGGGAGAAAAAATTGTCACAGTTCATTATGAGCTTCAGGCTTGAGTCTACATACAATAAACAGTCAGAGGGCTAGAGATTATGACAGATACAACACAATGGAGAGCGACATTAACACCTTGTAGTTCTTCTGGCGGTACTGGTGGGCAAGGCACCTACCCGCTAGAGCAGCAGGCTCTTCTGGGACGTGAATTAGATTGTTTGATTGTTCTTGACTCTAAACAGTACCCAACTGTCTCAAAGTATCACGCTCAGATTGTGCAAGTAGCCAGTAATCCTCAACCGGTGTGGCAGATTCATGATTTGAATAGCTCAAATGGTACTTACATTAATGAGACTCGGCTACTTGGACAGCACACTTTGAAGACAGGTGATCGCATTACTCTAAGTCGCAACGGGCCAGAATTTCTTTTTGAGTGTAGCCCGATCATTTCTCCCCAACCTCCTTTACAAACAAATGAGGCGGCCTCTTCGCAATCAGGTAAGAGTGGATCGACAGTTGTATCATCGAGTGATTCTTTTGTTGAAGGGGTTTCAGAGAGAAAGACTACGATTAAAGTTCCGACGCAGCCGGAACCCATTCAGAGCTTTCCAGCCAAACCTCCAGTTTCTACCTCCACCCCTGCTACCGAAACGCAATCAAAAAGCCTGTGGACGCTGGTTACTGAGGAATCTGTGCAGGTTCTCTCAGGTCACTCAAGCCAAGTGCGATCGGTTACGTTCAGGGCCGATGGTCGGATACTGGCAAGTTGCAGTGCCGACAAGACGATCAAATTGTGGGATGTGAAATCTGGGGTAGAAATTCGTAGCTTGGCAGGACATAAGCTGACCGTAAACACGATTGCCTTTAGCCCGGATGGTCGGATGCTGGCGAGTGGTAGTGCCGACAAGACGATCAAATTGTGGGACGTTACTACGGGTGAGGAGATACGGACGTTTACGGGACATGGATTAGCGGTGAATGCGATCGCATTCAGTCCCGATGGTGTTTTGCTAGCAAGTGGTAGTGCCGATAAGACAGTCAAGCTGTGGGAGGTCAGCATTGGACGGGAACGGCAAACGCTGACAGAGACAAAGATGGCAGTAAGTGCGATCGCTTTTAGTCCTGATGGAGCGACGCTAGCTGTTGCCAGTAATGATCGCAGCCTCAAGTTGTGGAATATTCCCACGGGAGCGGAACTGAAAGCGATTTTGGGCTTGCGCTCCACTGTAACGGCGCTCCAGTTTAGCCCTGATGGTCAGGCGTTAGCGATCTGCGCTGACGATAAGTTGATTCGATTGTGGGATCTAGAAGCAAACCGGGAAATACGAGTGATCGCAGGCTATTCCTGGCAGGTAGGCAGCATGGCTATTAGTTTTGATGGTCAGAAATTTGCAAGTGGCTGTGAGGACAACAGCGTCAGGATTTGGCAACTGTGACAATTCAGGACTCTTGGGAATGACTGACATTCTTGGCATAGGTGTTATGAGGGTCTGAAGCCGTACTAATAAAGTTGGAGCATTGCCTAAACTGTTGCTCAAGTCCACTGAAACGAGTGATGGATCGTACTAATAGTCGGGGTTAAATTAGAGTGAGAGAATTTCTTGCACGAATGTAAAAATAAGTTAAAAGATCCGGGAATTTTGGATAGGACGGCTAGATTGAGACA